>NZ_JASVEJ010000037.1:0-94528 GCF_030285425.1 Geitlerinema calcuttense NRMC-F 0142
TATGCCGTTGGAAAAAAGCTCGACCGTTGGCTGTAGGGTTGATTGAGGCCACGAAACCCAACATCTTCGAAATCCCAAAAATGCGCCCTTATTGACTAAAAAAAAGCTCGCCGCGTGGATGAAATTTCGCAAAGCTCTAACCGACTAAAGCTGAATCAATTTGTTGAAATAGAGCTTCGATTGTGGTTGAATTGTCTAAAATAACTTGGGCTTTTTGGCACTTTTGTTCAAGTGACATTTGAGCGTTGATTCTTGCTTTGGCTTCAGTTAAGATTAAGGCGTTTCGCTGCATTAAACGTTCTAGTTGTTGTTGAAAATTGCAATAAACAACCCAAATTTCAGTTACTAAATCGGTCATTTGGGCTTCAAATAATAAGGGAATAACTAACACTAGAGTGGCATTTTTAGGAGCATTTTCAATATTTTCAATAAAGCGCGATCGCACTTCGGGGTGAATCTGTTTTTCGACCCATTGACGCTCATTAGAATCGTGAAAGATAATATTAGCTAACTTAGCTCGATTTAAGCTACCCTCTATTTCTAAAATATCCTGACTATAGTGCTGAACTAGACGTTCTAAAACCGGAGAACCAGGCGCAACCGCTTCTCTGGCATAGATATCCGCATCAAATACAGGGAGTTGATGGATCTGGGCTAAATAATTTGCTACAGTCGTTTTCCCGGTAGCAATTCCTCCAGTTAAGCCAATAATTCGCCTAGATTGATTCACAATTTCACTCATCTAAATATAGCGAATTATGAAATCTACAACCTGCGACAAACCTTCTTGCGTTTTGAGATTGGTAAACACAAAAGGGCGATCGCTACGCATTTTTTGAGCATCGCGATCCATTACGTCTAAACTGGCTCCTACCATTGGCGCGAGGTCGATTTTATTAATAACCAGTAAATCTGATTTCGTAATTCCGGGGCCGCCTTTTCGGGGAATTTTATCGCCAGCCGCCACATCAATCACGTAAATGGTGATATCGACTAATTCCGGACTAAAAGTAGCCGCTAAATTATCGCCGCCGCTTTCTACAAACATTAAATCTAAATTTTGGAAACGGTCTTCTAATTGCTCAATAGCGACAAGATTAATAGAAGCATCCTCGCGGATAGCGGTATGGGGACAGCCTCCCGTTTCTACCCCTAAAATGCGATCGCGATCGAGTGCTTGCGATCGCACTAAAAATTGAGCATCTTCCTGAGTATAGATATCATTCGTCACCACCGCAATCGAATAGCGATCGCGCATCGCCTTACACAACGCATCGACTAACGCCGTTTTTCCCGAACCCACAGGGCCTGCAATACCAACTCGAAGGGGACTCATACTCTGTTAAGCTAGCTTCTAAATAACCGAGTATACTGGGTTTCGTGCGCCATACTTGCCAAGCTTAACCCCCAGCTAAAGCTACTCAACTCCTCATCGGCGAGCATCAGAATTTCTGGGGTGACTCTCAGTAGGGTTGGATGTAAGTTTAACAGCAATTGCTGGCCCGTCGTTTGTCCGAGGGGAATCAATTTAACACCCGCCGTCATTAAATTCGTCGCCCAACTCTGCAAATAGGCCACAATAGCAGCATCAGGGGGAATCTCCCAATAAGCCGCCGCAATCCCATAGGCAATAGAATAATTACAATCCTGCTTGCAGGCCTGGAAAATATCGGCAATTTGGGGTTGAATATCCATTAACAGACGAGAGAGCGATCGCCCCATCTGCCAACTCGCTGCACGTAACTCTGAGGTTTCCTTCGTCGCCGTACTCCAATCATTCCAGTAGTTTAAGGCTTGGCGATCGCCCTTAATTGTCGCATGAATTGCCCGCAGCGCGATCGCAGCCTCTAAACGCACCGAACCATAGGATAAACTCTGTTCCATCCACTCCTGCAACTGGCTTTCATTGCAGATAACCCCTTGTTCGACCAATATCTCTAATCCCTCAGAATAACTATACGCCCCAATGGGTAACGCCGGACTTGCCAGTTGTAGCAGGTAGAGGAGTTTGTCTAAGTTCATAGGGGAGAAGAGGGTGGGGAGGTGGGAGGAAGAAGGGAATTGGGAGTTGGGAGTTGGGGGTTGGGGAAGAAGAGGATGGGGGGAAGAAGGGAGTTGGGAGTTGTTCTAGATACTTACTCAGCACACCGCTACTTGGTGTGCTAAAGCAACAGCACTTTACACTCAGCACTACTTGAACCCACTCAGCACTCAGCACTTTATACTCAGCACTCAGAGAAGCACTTAGTAAAGTTGAGGCTAGAATCTTTTAGCCGGATAGTACGTCAAATTATCAGTATGGAGCAAGAGGGGCGAAAAGCGTGAAGACTTGCAAATCGTCACAGGTGCAAAACCCTCTCGTTTGAGATAGTGGAAGTGAACTCATGAAGAAATGGTTATTCGTTGTTGGTTTAAGTAGCCTAGCGTTGCTTGGGGGTTGTGTTGCATCATCGGAGTCTAGCACCCCGCAAAGCCATGTTTTTAATCCCAGTCAGGTAGAAGTAGGCGATCGCATTTTAGGCCTAGAACTGGCGGCTGTCGATGTATCGCCCTACCAAGAAAGGTATACCGGAACCGCGAAATTTAACGGCGAAGTCACGGTTAGCGGTCAGTTTGTCGCTAATGATAGTCATTTTGAAGGTGATACAGGCGTTCCCTGTTTCTACGTGGATGAAACCTCAGCCACACAACTTCCCCGGTTTGTCGGTGACGAACGCATGTCTTGGTTCTGTTTTGATAACCCCGAAGTTGCTAAAACGGCTTTTGGCGGAAACAACCCAGTTCAAGAAAACGCGAAAATCGTTATCGACAACTATCAAATCGTCTACGCTCCCTCGGATGTTGTCAACCAGGCTACTTTTAAGCGGATCGTAGAGTAGAGGATGGGGAGATGGGGAGGTGGTAGGTTTGCTTACACCTTGGATCGATTGTGTTACCCGCTAGGGAATTCATTCCACAGGCTTTTAGCTAAAGTCATAGCCTAGAGGATAAGGATTTTAGTCCATTTTAATGGACTTGAGCGATTAGCCCGGAACTTGAGTTCCGGGCGAGGGTGAAAGTTACTGAGAAGTTAAAGAGATCGCCGATCCAATCAAACCCACTTGTTGATTAAGGATAATATGGACGGGGACTTTTTCTAATAGGGGACTGACTCGACCTTTGTCTAGGAAAGCCTGGAGAAATTCTCCCTGTTTCATTAAATCAAGATTTTTCGCCGCAATACCACCCGCAATGTAAAGTCCGCCGTAGGGTAAGAGTTTAATGGCCAGGTTGCCTGCTTCGGCACCATAGGTTTCAATAAACAGTTGCATGGTACGCTCAGAAAGGCGATCGCGCTTGGCTATGGCGGCGATGGAGATGGCGGCGGCGGGATCGACGGTTTTTTCTTGTCCGAGTTGCTGTTCCCAAGTTCTCACGATTTGACTAATTTCGGGAGATTCTGGTGCAATTTGTTTATCGCGTAAGAATTGGTAAATTGCGATGACGCCTTGTCCGGAAACCACTCGTTCTACAGAAATGTGGCTTAGGGAGTTGCGATCGCGCAGATACTTCAGCAATTCAAACTCTAACTCATTGCGCGGTGCAAAGTCTGCATGACCGCCTTCTGAGGAAAACACTTGATAGCGATCCTCTGACAAGCGAATTAAAAAGCCTTCCCCTAAACCCGTTCCTGCGCCAATAACAGCAATGGGGGCATTCGGATCGGGTTGTCCGGGTTGTAAAGTACAAATATCCTGCTCTGATAATCCTAAAATGCCATAGCCCACGGCAGCAAAATCATTAATCAGGCGAACGTGGGGAATAGATAACTCTTGTTCTAAGTGTCGCGCATCGAGCAACCAAGGCAGGTTCGTCAGTTTTGCCGTATCCTTGACGATAGGGCCTGCGATCGCCAAACACGCCTTTTCCGGTTGCGGTTGTTCCCCAGTTTGTGCGGATGCGGCTAAAAACTGCCGGATCATGGGAATTAGATCGGGAAACTCTTGGGAAGAATACGCTGCTTGGTTTAAGGTGTGCAAACCTCCCGTCTTCTCGGATGCTTCGACTAATCTTAAAAAGGTTTTCGTACCGCCAATATCGCCAGCTAACAGTAAAGTCATACTGAATTATTTCTATTTCTGACCGCCGCTTGGCCATTGTAATCTAACGGCGCAACCTAAAATCAACCCTCTTAGGATCAATTGAATCGAAGGGTTGACTCGGTTTTGTCTAAATGGGAGGTATCGCCATTGAGTTCGAGTTCCCACCCTTCCTTTCGCCAAACCACTTTCACTAAACAGCACAGCGAAGCCTTAACTTCTGGCTTACCCAGAACTAAACCCCAGGTTGTGCCTAACACGCTGGCACCATGTCCCACCAATAGCAGATTATCGGGAAATTCTGCTGCTAGCAACTGAGCAACGTCTCCCCCACGGCGCATACAAGTTTCATCGGTTTCAGGATACTGGGGTTGCAAGCGCGAGGTATAGCTAAGATCGATACGCGGGTAGTTTTGTGCTAATTCTTGGGGAGATGCAGTTTCAGGAGTATCGCTCATCCAATCAGGATTAAGCCATTCGCACAAACCCCATTCTAGTTTAAGGGGTAAGTCTAACGCCTCGGCAACTGCATGAGCCGTTTGCACGGTGCGTAAAAAGGGAGAGGCAAAAATATGCTGAATGCTTTCTGTTTTCAGGCGTTGCGCCAACTGTTCGGCTTGCAGTAACCCATCCTCCGATAATGGCGGATCGTAGCGACGTTTGGCAGTATCAAACCACTCAGGATGAACAAAATCAAGGCGGTTGGCGTGTCTGGCGATCCAAATGGTTTGAGTCATGGGTGCTATGCAACAAGTTAGCAGTTCTAGCCTACTGTATTGTTTCAGCGTTAAGAGAAGGCGATCGCCTACAATTATCCCGTCTCTGGAAGTGGGTGGAGTGGGAGAGGGTGGAATTACCAAAATAGGCGCGATCGCACTCAACCAAAAAGTTGAAAACGCTTGTTGGCGAACCGTATATTTTTCAAATCTCAGTCTAAAGCAGTAGGTTTTTTGTTGAAAAATTCGCTAGTTACAATTAGATTAACAACCTTAGATAGATTCGTCAATTAATGTCAGTAAATCTTCATCAATTGACCTTCATCTATGAAGAAATTACTGTACAATTACGGACAAGGTTTAACGTCAGTGTAGTTTTAGCGATCGCCAGAATTTCAGTCTATTCGCTTTGGCAGCATCATGACTTTTGAGTTAATGCTGCTGTGTTTGTGTTGAAGTCATTGTAATCAAGTCTCCTGTTGAGTTATTTGGAGCTAAAACTGACGCGTTCTTAAGTGTAAATCAGGGAGACAAAAAGGATGCAAAAAGTATCCGTCATTATTCCAGTCTACAAGGCTGAGGATTATATTGCGTCTACGGTACAATCTGTTCTCGACCAGAGTTACGAAAACTTTGAGCTAATTATTGTTGATGATGGTTCTCCCGATCGGAGTGTAGAGATTTGCCAACAATTTAGCGATCCTAGAATTGCAATCGTTCGTCAAGAAAATCGGGGAGTTGCGGCTGCTCGCAATACCGGAATTCGCCAAGCAACTGGAGAATATATCGCCTTACTAGATGCGGACGATTTGTGGCTTCCCGATAAATTAGCCAAGCATGTTGAACATCTCAATACCTCTCCAGAAGTAGGAGTCAGTTTTAGTCGTTCTGCTTTTATTGACCAAGAGGGCAACCCATTAGGCATTTATCAGATGTCTAAGCTTAAAGATGTGACACCCCTGGATCTTTTGTGTCGTACCCCCATTGGCAATGGTTCGGTAGCAGTCATTCGGAAAGAGGTGTTTGAAGCAATCCGATTTCAAGATAATCTTTATGGCACCCCCGAAGACTTTTATTTTGATGACGATCGCCAACTCCACCCCTCAGAAGATGTAGAATGCTGGTTGCGGATGGCAATTCAAACCGATTGGCAGATTGAGGGATTAGCAGAAGCCTTAACTCTATATCGGGTGAACCCTCAAGGCTGTTCGGCACAATTGGTAAAAAAACTGCACTCCTGGGAAACCCTGATCGAAAAAGTCCGATCCTATGCAGCCGAACAGATGGCGCAGTGGGAAAAGCCAGCAATGGCTTACCAACTCAGACACTTAGCGCGTAGGGCTGTTACTTTAGGAGATGGTGCAACCGCCGTAAAATTCTCTCATCGCGCCCTATCAACCTATAGCGCGATCGCCATTGAAGAGTTACCCCGTACCTTTTTAACCGTATCCGCCTCCTACTTACTCTGGCTGCTGCCCAAGTCGCTGTATCATACCCTGCAAAACTTGGCGATCGATCTGGTAGGATCTATCCAGAAACGCCGTATCTTGCAAGAACGAGTTTAAAGAGAGTACGGAGAACAGACGCGGCATCGAACCTCTAGCCAGACAAGCTTTAAGTTTTTGAGCAACCGTTTGAGTCGGTATCTTTTACTGCTAATGGCAGTAGAACGAGAAGAACGCTCATACTAAATAGTTAGTTGTTGTGCTGGATTAACGATCATGCCTGTCGAGTTATTTGCGATCGCCCTCCGAATTGTCGGAAGCCTGATTATCCTAGCGGTGGGAATATTCGGTGCAAAAATTATAACTCGCTGCATTCCTAAATCCAGTTCCTGGCTATCTCAGCGCTTGGGTAAAACCATTTACTTTAGCTTGGTGTTAGCGTTCAGCGCGATCGCCTTCAGCAGACTTGGCTATTCTATTCCGAATTTGCACTCACTTTTAGATTCACCCCAAATTACCCTAGCGCAAAACTTTCGCCCCAATATCCTGTTAGGACGGGCAAATGTCGCCATTGGTGGAGGGGGATACGTGACAGGCGTGTATCCCCACCCCCAACAAAAAGACCTGGTTTACATTAAAACCGACGTGGGCGGCTTTTATCGCTGGAACCCGCGCAACGAAACCTGGATACCCCTCACCGATCATTTTAATTTAGATGAAAAACATTACTATGGCGGAGAAGCGATCGCCCTAGACCCGAATAACCCCAATCTGGTGTATATTGCAGCAGGCGATCACCTGTGGCGAGAAGAACCGGGAAGCTTATTTAAATCGAGCGATCGCGGCGAGACTTGGACAAAACTCGATCTAGACTTACCAATGGGGGGAAATGACAATAAACGCTGGGCGGGAGAACGCCTCGCCGTTAGCCCCACCAACGCTCAGATTATTCTATTCGGTTCCCGGCGCGACGGCTTGTGGAAATCCCAAAATGCAGGTCAGTCTTGGCGACAAATTAAAGACTTTCCAGGGAAACCGGAAAGAAATATTGGCATTCTCTGTATCGTCTTCGATCCGGTACAAGCTGGCGTCGTCTATGCCAATGCTTACGGCGATGGCGTTTATCAGTCCACCGACTTTGGCGAAAATTGGCGCAAACTCGAAAATAGTCCAAAAACCGTCAATCAGATGGGAGTTGCTAGCGATCGCACCCTCTACATTACCAGCACGCGATCGCCCAAAGTCAGCAAATACGCCAACGGTACCTGGGAAGATATTACCCCCAAAACCGACGACGCCCCCTTTAACGGCCTCAGCGTCAACCCCAACCGCCCCCAAAACATCCTGGCTAGCATTGGCGAAAGACCCTATAACCGCACCTTCCAAACCACCGACGGCGGGAAAACCTGGAAAGAAATTAAACGCAACCTGAATAACACCGTCTCCTGGTGGGATGGCATTATGCTAAAACATCCCTGGGTAGCCGGGTTAGCCTTCGATCCGCAAGTCCCAGGACGCGTTTGGCTAACCGACTGGTACGGAACTTGGCGCACCGATAATATTAATGCAGCCACGGTAAACTGGACAAACTACGTTCAAGGTCATGAAGAAGTCGTCGTCTTTTCAATGATCTCTCCCCCGCAAGGCCCCTTACTGGTTAGCGGCGTTGCAGATGTGGATGGGTTTGTCCACGATCGCGGTTTAGAACAATTTCCCAGTCACAAGTTTGGCAAAAGCGGCCCCGAATTTCAAGGAACTTACGGACTCGCCTACGCCTACAACCAGCCCTCAAACTTAGTGCGGGTGGGTGGCAACCAGTGGAACAATGAATATTCTGGGGCGACTAGTCGCGATGGTGGTAAAAGCTGGCAAAAGTTCGCCACTTTTCCCCCGGAAACCATGCCTTTAAGAGTCGCCATGTCTGCCACCCATCCTAATCTGTTTGTGGTGACAACCAGCGGGAAACAGCCCATTCGGACAGCCGATAGCGGCAGAACTTGGACAACGGTGAAAGGCTTACCCGACGGGCCGGGAGGACCTTGGAATTGGCTTCAGTCGCTAGCCGCAGATGGCGCAGACGGTCAGACCTTCTATTATTACTACAACAATACGGTGTTTCGCAGTACCGACGGTGGCGCAACCTTTGCTTCCGCCTCGGAGATTAATGGGCGAAATATGTGGCACGTCTTGAAAACGATACCCGGAGAGAAAGGAGAAGTCTGGCTGGGGTTAGACGATCGCGGTCTGCATCGCTCGACCAATGGCGGCGAATCATTCCGTAAAATTGAGACGGTGGAACGGGCGCATTTAGTCAGTTTTGGCAAACCTAAACCCGGTAGCAATACGCCTGCATTGTATATCTACGGTCGGGTGACAGGTCAGGGAGATGGGATTTTCCGGTCTTTGGATAAGGGACAAACCTGGACGCGCATAGGCGATCGCGATCGCCCCATCGGTCGCATTCCCAACACTCTAGAAGCCAGTTGGCAAGAATACGGTCTAGTGTTTATCGGCACCAATGGTCGAGGCATTTACTACGGTTCAATGCGCTAACACAGTTAGGTCGTCTGTCCGCTGTTAAATGACTCTCCGAGCCAGGGAATACTAAGTTTGACCCCCAAACTATCTCACTTCCTATGAGCGCCCCATCCATTCGTCTGGCTAACTATGACATCACTGAGCAAATCTACGCGGGTTCTCGCACGCTGGTGTATCGAGCAGTCTGTCAGACGGATCGGACTCCGGCGATCATCAAGCTACTGAAACATGAACAGCCCAGCTTCAATGAACTGGTGCAGTTTCGCAACCAGTATACCATTACCAAAAATCTGAATATTCCGGGCATTGTCCAACCCTGGAGCCTGGAGCCGTATTGCAATGGCTATGCCCTGGTGATGGAAGACTTTGGCGGCATCTCCCTACAACAACTGACCCAGGGGCGATCGCTGCCTATAGAACAATTCTTTGCGATCGCCCTGCAACTAGCAGACATTCTGCACCAGTTACACCAGCGGCGGGTGATTCACAAAGACCTCAAACCTGCCAACATTCTGATTCATCCTGAAACGCAACAGGTAAAGCTGATTGACTTCTCGATCGCCTCGCTGTTACCCAGAGAAACCCAGGAGATTCAGAGTCCCAATGTGCTAGAAGGAACGCTGAGTTACCTGTCGCCGGAGCAGACTGGACGGATGAACCGGGGTATTGACTATCGCAGTGATTTCTATTCGTTAGGTGTGACGTTTTTTGAACTGCTGACCGGGCAACTGCCGTTTCAGTCTCGCGATCCAATGGAGTTAGTACACTGTCATCTAGCTAAACAGCCGCCCTCAGCCTGCGATGTCAACCCTGAGTTGCCGTTGATGTTGGGCGAAATCATCTGTAAGCTGATGGCAAAAAATGCAGAAAACCGTTACCAGAGCGCATTAGGACTGAAGTATGACCTGATGCAATGCCAGCAAGCAGGGCAATCTGGTGACAAATCCACCAGGTTTGAGTTAGGACAACGCGATGTGTCCGATCGCTTTCTCATTTCCGAAAAGCTCTATGGGCGAGAACAGGAAGTCGAAACGCTGCTGGAGGCATTTGGACGAGTTGCCAACGGTGCTTCTGAACTGTTGCTGGTGGCTGGTTTCTCTGGGATTGGCAAAACTGCGGTAGTGAATGAAGTCCACAAACCCATCACCCGACAGAACGGCTATTTCATCAAAGGGAAGTACGATCAGTTCAATCGCAATATTCCGTTTTCAGCCTTTGTCCAAGCTTTTCGCAGCTTGATGGGACAAATTCTCAGCGCATCGGATATAGAACTCGCTCGCTGGAAGGAGGAAATCCTGGCTACTGTTGGTGAAAACGGACAAGTTCTAATTGAAGTCATTCCCGAACTCGAATACATCATTGGCCCTCAACCCCCGGTAATTGAGCTGGTGGGTAGTGCGTCTCAGAATCGATTTAATCTGTTGTTTGGCAAATTTATTCAGATATTTACGAAAAAAGAACATCCCTTAGCAATCTTTCTCGATGATTTACAGTGGGCTGATTCTGCTTCTTTGAATCTTTTGAAATTGTTGATGAGCGAGTCAGAAACAGGCTATCTCCTTGTCCTCGGAGCTTATCGGGATAATGAAGTTTTTCCAGCCCATCCGCTGATGCTAACCCTGAATGAGATTAGACAACAAGGTGTCAATCTCAATACCATCATGTTAGCTGCTTTGAATGAATCAGATATTACCTGCTTAGTTGCCGATACATTGCAATGTTCCAATAATATCGCTGCGCCACTTTCGCACTTAATCTGTCAAAAAACTCAGGGAAATCCATTTTTCACCATTCAGTTTTTGTATGGACTGTACGAGGAAGAATGTATTATCTTCAATCCTTCCTCCGGCTATTGGCAGTGCGATTTAACCCAGGTGAGACAGTTAGCGCTGACGGATGATGTTGTGGAATTTACGATCCGACGATTGCAGAGGCTACCAGAGGCAACACAGCAAGTATTAAAGCTAGCGGCTTGCATTGGCAATCGATTTGATTTAGAAACATTGGCAGTAGTCTGTGAAGCTACTCCAGAGAGTGTAGCAGCAGACTTATGGCGATCGCTGCAAGACGGGTTAGTGATTCCCGAAAACTCCACCTACAAGTTTTTCCAAGGAAAGGGACATGATGTAGAGGCGGTTGATAACATTACTGTTAGTTATCTGTTTCTTCACGACCGAGTCCAGCAAGCTGCTTACTCTCTGATTCCTGAGACTTTGAGACAAGCAACCCACTACCAAATTGGTAAACTTCTGTTGGCTAATGTTTTGCCAGAAGAACAAGGGAGCAAAATTTTTGCGATCGTCAATCACTTAAATGAGGGCTTTGTACTGCATCAAAGCCAAGAAGAACGTTCAGAACTGTTACAACTAAACTCGATTGCCGGGAGAAGGGCTAAAGAATCTACTGCCTACGGAGTTGCTGTTAACTATTTTACAGTCGCTAAAAGCTTGTTACCTGACAATAGTTGGCAGCAATGTTATGAGAAGACCTTAGATGTTTATTTTAATCTCGCAGAAGTTAAATATTTGTCTGGAGATTTTCAATCTTCTCTCGTCATAATTGAAACAATTTCTAGCTTTGCCAGACAACAAGTTGAAAGGGCTGAAGCGTTTAACCTTGCGATTTTGATGTTCACATTACAAGGTCAGTATCTCCAAGCCCTTGAGTATGGACAAAAAGCCTTATCTTGCTTGAATTTTGATTTATCAGAAATAGACTTACCAGAGAAACTTGAATCTTACCAACGTGAGATTGAATTGAAATTAGGCGATCGCCCAATAGAGCAGCTAGTTGATGAACCAGAGGCCACCGATCCTGAAAAACGTCTGATTATCAAAATCTTGAATAATTTAATTGTACCCGTTTATGTTCTTCAAAAGGGAGAGCTATACTTTGTCGTCGCCTTATCAATGGTTTCAGTATCTCTCAATTTTGGCGTAGTAGCTGAATCAGGAAACGGATTTTCAGCCTACGGAATGTATCTCGGATATTATCATAACTATCAATCTGGCTATGAATTTGGAGTTCTGGCAGAAAGTTTAGCCAAACGATTTAAGCAAGCAGAGAATCTATGTAAAGCTTGCTATATGCTGGGAAATAATTTGCTTTCCTGGGTGCGTCCCTTGCGTTGCTCGCTGCCTATTTTCGACCGAGGATTAGTGGCTGGGCTACAGTCTGGGGAGATGGTTTTCTCTGGTAATCTTTTGATGTACAAGCTGCTCAATCCATTTTATGCAGGAGAAAGCCTATTAGAAATTCAGCAAAATCTTCCTGAATATTTAGAATTTTGTGCCAAGAAACTTAACTATCAGTTGCCTGTAGATGTGCTGTCTGGATTAAACATGGCGCTTGCCGAACTTACAGCTAGTGGTGCTGAGAATATCCCGACTGAGCAGCAGCACCTTGAAGTATGCAAGAACAACAACAGTGATTATGCAATTTGCCACTATTTGCTCCTAAAAACCAAGATTTTGTGTTTTTACGGGCGCTATGAAGAGGCATTGAAATCGGCTCAAGGGGCTGAAGACCTCGTGGGTACAATTACGGGAAAATATCAGGTTGCAGCCATCAACTTTTATCAATCGATTGCTCTAGCTGAATACTGCCGGGTTCATGCTCTAGGTTTAGACAATAGTTACATCCAAAAAGTTAAATCAAACCAAGCGCAACTGAGTCTATGGGCAGCAAGTTGTCCTGAAAACTTTGCTCATAAGTACGATCTCGTGAATGCCCTTCTAAGCGTTTTATCAGGACAGAAAACAGAAGCTATTGAACTATTTGATAGCGCGATTACTGGGGCTGAAATCAATGGCTACCTTCAAGAAAAAGCTTTAGCAAGCGAACTTGCAGGCAAATTCTGTCTTGAATGGGGCAAACAGAAATTTGCCGCAGGCTATATACAAGAAGCCTACTATTGTTACGAAAAATGGGGTGCAAAAGCCAAAATTATCGAGTTAGAAAAATGCTATCCCCAACTCCTGACTCTCATCTTACAGCCCACTCGTTCGACTCTCTCCATTAACGAAACTATCATCCCCTTGGTGACTGCCAACTCTACTACTGAAGCTACTTCTAGTAGCAGTGTCTCAGATACTCTAGATTTAACAGCGGTTCTCAAAGCTTTCCACACTATTTCAAGCGAAATTGAATTTGAAAAACTGCTTTCATCGTTACTGAAAATTATTATTGAAAATGCTGGAGCTGATAAATGTGTATTAATGTTGTGGCGAGACAGTCACTTGCTCATTAAAGGCTCAATTACCCAGAAAACACAGCCCGTTGTGTTGCAGAACATTCGGGTTGAAGAGAGTCAAAATATACCCCACAAACTCATTTACAAAGTCAAGCACAGTCATCAAACTGTTGTGTTGATGGATGCCACAGCAGATCCGATATTAGCCAATGACCCGTATATTGTGCGTCAACAGCCTCAAAGTATCTTGTGTAGTCCAATTTTACATCAGCGCAAGTTGATGGGCATTTTATATCTGGAAAATAGTTTAATCAGGGGGGCATTCACGAGCGATCGCGTCGAAATACTGAATTTAATTTGCGCTCAAGCTGCTATTTCTCTAGAAAATGCTCGACTTTATGAGTCTGCTCAGGAATATGCTCAAAAGTTAGAACAAGCACTCACTAATTTACAAAATGCCCAATTGCATATAGTTCAAAGTGAAAAAATGTCTGCGTTGGGTAATTTAGTCGCTGGCATTGCCCATGAAATGAATAATCCATTGGGCTTTATCTCTGCTACTCTGCAACAAACTAAACCCAATTTAGCTGACCTGACTGAACATCTCAAGCTCTATCAAGCAGCTCTTGAAAAACCTGGCGAGCAAATTCAAGACCATGCTGAAGAAGTTGATTTAGAGTATCTGTTAGCAGACTTACCGAAAACAATTGATGCAATGGTTATGGCGTGCGACAGATTGAAAAATATTAGCACTAGCCTGCGGATATTTTCCCGTGCTGACAAAGATTACAAAGTCCAGTTTAATATTCATGAAGGCATTGACAGTACAATTTTAATTCTCAAGCATCGCCTCAAAGCTAACGAACATCGTCCAGCCATTGAAGTAATTACTAACTATGGTAGTTTACCTTTAGTGAATTGTTTTCCTGGACAATTAAATCAAGTATTTATGAATGTTCTTGCTAATGCTATTGATGCGTTAGAAGAGATAAATATTGGGAAGAGTTTTGCAGAGATTCAAACTAATTCTAATCGCATCACAATCACGACATCAATCATAGATCGCCAATCCGTCAAAATATCAATTGCTGATAATGGCAAAGGTATGAGTGCAGAAGTCAAAGAAAAAATATTTGACCATTTATTTACGACTAAGGCGGTCGGTAAAGGAACGGGATTAGGATTAGCGATCGCCCGCCAGATTGTAGTGGAAAGACATGGTGGCAGCATTGAAGTGCAATCTGAGGTCAATCAGGGAACTGAATTCTCGATCCGATTGCCCCTCCAGGGTTGATATTAGCAAAGGGCATGGGCGATCGCAGATTGCGCTAATTCACTCAGTTGTTCGTAGGATGTCAGTTTTTTCGCGTCTGTCATCTTAACCCCCTGTAATTTGATTCCAGCGTTCAACAGCAACAATCATGGGTTAACCATCTTCTCCCCGATCAATCCCTGTTGTTCTTTCAAAGGATGAAGAAACCGAGATTTGTTATGTCGTGACCGCCTATATTCCCGATCTTCAAGTGAGTAAAGGTTTTCTCGCGATCGCAGGAATTAGCCCTTAGCGTAAATTGAAAGTTCGACTGCTACTCCCACCCCTTGTTCGGCGGCTTTTTGGGGAATTTTAACCCGGTGCTGTTCGCGTTGAAAACCAAGCGTGAATGAACAGGGTTTGGAAAAACAATACCGGAGTATCGAAGCCACCCGCTGTGATTATTGCTTCGACTTCAGATGGTGTTAAAGCCGCGATGTGTAGATTCCAACCAGCACGCATCTTTTCGATGTCTTCCTCACTCCAGCCAGAGCCTCGCATTCGCAGCCAAACTTCAATCAAGCTCTGATAAACCGGAGGCGACAGACCCAGAACCAAATCGGCATTGATCAAAACTCCACCAGGGTGAAGGCGTTGCGCGATTTGTCCGAAAAAGTGGCTACGCTCTTCGGCTTGCTTTAAGAACTGAGAGACCAATAGGCAAGTCGCCGCATCGAACAGGTCAGATGCGGGCAGTGAATCGAGATAACCTTCGTGGAACGTGCAACGTGGGGCGATACCGCTTTGTTCGGCTTTTTGACGACAAATATCCAGCATCGCCGGTGCCGGCTCGACAGCGGTGAACTGCCATTGCGGAAAGGCTTGTGCCAGAACGATCATTTCCGTTCCGGTTCCTGCACCAACGCACAGAATCCGTGCATCAGCCGGAAGCTCTGAGAGAATCAGGCACATTAACGAGAATAGTGCCTCGCGCCCCGCCAAAAGATCGGTTTGCTGGTCGTAGGAAGCAGCGGCCTTTGGGTCGAATAAAATGGGTGGCTGTTGATTTTGCATGATGAAAGCGAATGGGGCGGCGATTCATAGTTTTACAGGTTGAATGTTGCGATAACATCCTTGTTTGGAGTATTCACACACAGTTTCCGGCGAACGGCGCTGACTCAAGTGGCATCCCGCTAAAGCACATCCAGAAGATATCGTTCTTTCTTAACCCCTCACCCCCATCTCCCAATTCCCTTCTTTCCCCACTCAGGACTCAGCACTCAATTGCGAAATCTAGCGCTAAAATATCCAGCAAAACGGGCTTAATCAACGCTTGCACGATCGCCTGATGTTCGGGATGGGGGCCGTAATTTTCTAAGGCGGTTCGATCGACAAACCGAACCACTAAGCCATGTGTAAAGCCTTTAGACCGTTCGCAAAAGTTTTCCCCACAGCTTAGGTCTACAATTCCGGGAATCTTATCCTGCAAGCTTTTGAGGGCTTGCATAATTGTGGCGATCGCTTCTGGGGAGGTGTCTGGCTGCCACTTAAACAAAACAATATGCTCAATCATGCTTTAAATTGCGTCAAACAAAACCGTCGTCATATAATTGTCAGCCCATTCTGGCCCAAAGGCTTTTTCTAAAACCCGTCGAGTTTTATCATTTTGTTGTTGTTGCAAGCAATAGCGACGCTGACCCGCTAGCGATTCTAAGGTTTGTTCCTCAGAACTGGGAGGCTGCGCGATCGCGTTTTGGCAATGAATGTCCACAAATGATTCTACCCGTTGCAGAAACCGGGCATCTTCTGTGGGGTCAGCCGGACGGATAAACAGACAATACTCCGAGAAGATATCGCCCCAAGGGGGTAACTCGCGAACTTGGGAAAATTCCGGGTTGGGTAAAGCGCTTAAGGCTTGTTGATAGTTTAAGGGTAAAGCGCGATCGCGTCCTGTGGGAGACAAATCTGCGATCGCGGCGCTAATTTGTCCGCGTCCCCCCACCAAGTCGCAACCAAACAGGGGAATAGCGTACTCTGGACGGGGAAACATGACGCAGTGCAAAATATCTAACATCGTCCCCACCCTAGCCAATTCCAGGTGAATTTTGCGAAACTGCGGCGTTTGAAAGCACTTGTTTTCAATAATCAGCTTTTCGCCTTCTAAGCGCCCTTCCACATACCCCAGTTCGCTGGGTAACTCGTAAGGAGAAAGGTCAAGATGCTTTTGCCACACCCGTTCTAGCATATCCGCTAACTGGCGGATCAGGGGGTGTTGCTGTTCTCGCAATGAGGGTTGTGAGGTTCCTACCATAATGCCCGAATCGTTATTTTGGGTTCTTTCCCAGAATAAAGCGAAGCGGGGAGCGTTGCTAGTCCTTATGGCTAAGTGCGATCGCATCTCTTCATCGTTCGAGGTGCGTCGCATTCAGCAATTACAGCAGCAGATTCAGGTGTAGCAAGTGATGCGATTAAAATTATGGTGTTGATGAGTTAGCTGGATCAACCATTAATAGGTTTTCTAGGAAAGAAACTATGCTATTGAGTTCTGGAACCGTTGCAATAGTATCGGAACAAATCCAATTATTTTGAGAGATTGTTGACGTATTAGTCCCTCCAGGCTTAAGGACACTTGCTACTGTAGCAACAATAGCTTTCTCCTTATCAAAGGGTTTCCAGCCTATTTTTTGAATTTCCTCTTGGGAGAACTGATCAATATACGCTCTCGCTCTTCTCATAAACTCAGGATATACAACTTCTCCACACTTACAGATTAAAGTGTCGAGTACACCTTGATTAGAATTGTCCGGGAGAACATATAAACCTAAGCGTGGCGAACTTTCTATAATCACTCCAGGTTTATTAGGAAAATTTGGAAACAATTCTCTAAAACCCGCACAATAGGTATCTCCGACCCTATCAGGGCTATCCTTGTCAGCATCTGCCACTATTCCAAAAGCCAAAAGCGCAGAATAATCAATATCTGAAAGCTTTGCGACTAAGTTTTGAATAAGATTACTTCCCTCTCCAGCATATATAGCCACGGACACCTCTTCCTTATGTAAAACAGATGGCATATCAAGTCTCTTGTACAACATTCCACCTCTGGCAGGATATTTAGGTACAAACTTGCGCCAAAAAGCATCTAGGTCAGACTCTTTACCATTAAAAATTTTAAAGCCAAGTAATTTATTAAGAACTCTACATAGAAATGCTTGGTCGTGGTTCCCCTCAACGCCGATCAAGGCATATCGCCGCTCTACCATCGAACCTCCTGACCTAGCTCTTCTCTAAGAAGCTTCAACCTATTCCAATCATGCCTAACAACCCGTGTATAGTCTTCTTTGGGTTCTAAACGATGAAGCACTAAATCTAATTCAGACTCCGTTACTTCTAATAAAGAATCAACAGCTTCAAGACTATGGGTAGTTGCAAATAGTTGAATATCTAATTCCTTGCACCATCGAATAAGCCACTTATAAGAGTCTTGAAGTGCTTCAGTATGTATTGTAACTTCTAATTCATCAATCAGAAGGATTCCCCCTGGAACGCTAGCAAGCTTTAATGCAATATGAAGTAAGCGACGAACTCCATCACCAAATATGCTAAGCGGAGCACGCCCAAATTTTTTATGGTGAATGTAAGCATTAAAACGATAAGATATAGAATCTGGAGACTGAAGGATTTCTATATCAATTATCCCAGAATCAACTTGTCGTAATAAATTTATTACATCAGGTTTGAAGTTCTGGAAGCTTGCTTTAGATAAAAGTCGTAACTGGCTAATCTCTGATCTATGTGAAGATGGAGTAACAATGGAAGTTTCTAAATTAAATCGACCAGAGCCAGGTAGTTTAACAATCGAATCATCCTCCCATAATTGAAAATCCTCAGCAAAAGTAGGAATAGTATCCAACAAGCTTAATTGCTCAGAGTCCGCGTAAATCTCTATATGCAAATCAATTCCTTTGCGAATCTCTGGCGTTTCATCCTCAACTTCTTCTAGTGTTTCATCCTCAACTTCTTCTAGTGTTTCATTCTCTTTACTCCGACCAAGCTTGTTTATTCGTTTTCTCTCGGAAATCCGTAAGCCTTCAATTACTTCATATTTTGCTTGTAGCTTTTTAACAGGAAACAAACCATCACTACTAATCAAAAGTGTCCCTGTTTCTAGCTCATTTTCTTTTTTTTCATGAGAATGCGCCTTGGGAAACAACCATCGGATTGAGTCAAGAATTGAAGTTTGGCTGAATCTACTCTCCTGTTCTCTTTGACGAGCTATCCTAAACCATTCTCGAAGGTCAAGAGGGTGACAATATATGGATAAAGCTTCTAGTACGCTTGTCTTACCAGAGTTATTTGTTCCAACCAACAAGTTAACCTGACCGAGATGCTCTAAACGTAAATCTCGGATTCCTCGAAACCGATGGAAATGAATACTCTCTAGTTTCCTCATGCGTCTAGTTTATCCTAAGTCACTGCTACTTAATGTCCTTTTGACTCCGCACAGTGCTCTTCTAGACATCTTATCAAGCACTGCCTTTAGATTTTCACCTACCGCTTAAAGCTTTTGAGGTTCTCTCGCAAGCGTTGATAAATGCGATCGCTCCTACTTCTTACCCATACTTACAGGTTATCACTTACTCCATTCTCAGCTAACCTTTGCTGACGGTTGCACCGATCGCTCACAATCCGCTCCACCCTATCCCAAAACGCAGTAGTATGATGCGGTTTAATCAGATGCAGCAGCTTGTGAATAACCAAATACTCTATCATCACTCGCGGCAGCATCGCCACACGGAGCGTGAAAATACAAATCTCCCTTGTGTCCGCATGAACCCCAACGGTAGCCTAACTCGCGTACCTGCACCGAACGGGGAGAAGGTCTAAAGCAGTTGACAAGAGCAGCAGTCTGTGTATAAAAATAGAGCGGAGGCGATCGCTCCCTAAAACTAAAAATCTACCAGCAATTCGATCGCATCAAATAATTCTGGCTCAATCATTGTTGACTCCGAACGTAAAGCGTTACCAACCTAGATAACACTCTACAATACTCCTTAAGATCGCAATCTTCCCGAACGTAAAATACTGACAATTAGCCAGAGTCCTAAGAAACTGGCAGCCGCAAATAAGGCATTGCTGGGTACGAGTAATTGGGCGGTTTGGGCTTTTGCGGAAATAATTGCCGCCCCCATAATTAGAGAACCGACGACAATACTAAACGAGAGACGATTGGCGGAATCATCTAAACTACGACGTAACGGGTCTAAATCTCGCAGCGTCAGATTCCAGTGCATGGTCTCCGAGGTCATCCTATCCAGCAATAACTCTAATTGGCGGGGAGATTGCAACGATAAACTCTTCACATCTAAAGCGGTTCTGAGTAGCGTTTGTAAGGGGTCATCCCCTAAAAGCTGTCGCCGGAATAAGTCGGTAATCAGCGGTTTAATCTGATCTAAGAGATTAATTTCTGGGTCAAATGTCCGCGCTACCCCTTCTAAATTGGCTAGCGCTTTGGCATATAAGCCCATGCTACCCGGTAAAATTACTTTATTGTTGCGCGAAACATCTAAGACTTCATAAATGACTTCGCTAAACTTAATTTCCGAGAGGCTGAGGTTGTAATATTTCCGCAGCATTCGGTCATAGTCGCTTTCTAAACGGGCGAGATTAACGCGCGGGCTAGACTCGGCCAGTTGTAAGGTTAATTGGGCGCAGCGCTGAGAATCAATATCGACAATTGCCAATAACATCTCGGTGAGAATTTGCTGGGTGCGCGGGTCTAAACGCCCAATCATGCCACAATCTAATAAGGCGACGCGACCATCATCGAGATAGAACAAATTACCGGGATGTGGGTCGGCATGGAAGAAGCCATCAATGTAGATTTGTTGGAAGAAAGCGCGGAATAGCAGGGTGGTGACGGCGCGACGCTGTTCGGCGACAACGGCTGCATCGGCTGTGCCATTGGTTCTCGAACCTGCCAAATACTGGGAGGCCGATAGACTCGAAGAGAGGATGGGTACGCCGTCTAGCCACTCCATCACCAGGAGTTTCTTGTTGGTTAGGTTCCAGTAGATTTGAGGAACGACAACTTGTTTGGGGTCAAACCAACGGCTAGTAGAGAGGTTGCGGCGGAGTTGGTCTGCAAAGCTGGCTTCTTGGGTAAAGTCTAGTTCTGCGAGTAAGGCTTTGCTAAATTCATCGGCTAAAGCCACGAGGTCAAAATCAGACCCAAAATCGCTGATTGAAACGAGTTCTGCTAATCCCTTAATTAAAGCAATATCCTGGGCAATCACCAAATCGATACCCGGTCGCTGAACTTTAATGGCGACTTTACGACCATCGGTGAGGGTCGCCTTGTGGGTTTGGGCGATGGAACCGGCGGCGACGGGTTGGGGGTTGAGTTCTGCGAAGATTTCTTCTAAAGGGCCGTTTAACTGCTGGCGAATTAGAACCTCGATTTCTGGCCAAGCGACGGCAGGAACTTGCGCTTGCAGGGTAGAAAGGGCGTCAATATAGCGTCCTGGAAGTAAGTCAGGACGGGTACTGAGGAGTTGTCCTAACTTGACATAGACGGGCCCCAACTCAATGAGGATGTTTCGCAGGACTTCCGGTGAGGGTAATTGGGGTTTGCTTGCTTTACCCCCCGTGAGTAGGCCTCTCATGTAGTCCCAGCCGTTGCGGAAGACTACTTCTAGGATCTCTCTTTGCCGAGAACTCGTTTTGGTAAGGGATAGCATAATTAAGGGGTTAGAGGTGGGAGTGTGGGCAGCTTAGAGGAGGTGGTGGTATTGCGGGTTATCTTTGATTTGACCCAGAACTTTTTTGATGTCTTGGGTGCGGTCTTTTTTAACGATGAGGGTGACATTGCGATCGCGCACAACGACAATATCCTCTAAACCGATTGTAACGATAACTTCATCTTCTGCCGTGTTGTAGAGAATCGCATTGGTGCTATCTAAACAAACATGATTGGCGAGTTCGACATTGGGTTGGTCGCCTTGCAATAAGCGAGACATGGCATTCCAGTCTCCCAAGTCATCCCAACCAAAATCGGCAGGTAGCACGTAAGCCAGTTGGGTTTTCTCCATCAAAGCGTAATCAATGGAAATTTTGGGTAATTCAGAATACGCGGCTACGCCTTTGGCTTGCAGGGGTTCGAGAATTTCGGGCGCGTGGGTTTGCAATTCTTTGAGAACCACTCCCGCCCGAAAAATAAACATGCCGCTATTCCAGCTAAAGTTACCTTGGTCGATGAAGCTTTGGGCAGTTGCCGTATCGGGTTTTTCGCGAAAGCAGTTGACGCGGTAGACAGGCAGGTCGTTAAAGGTACCCGTTTGTTCGCCTTGTTCGATGTAGCCGTAACCTGTCGAGGGATAGTTGGGCTTAATTCCTAGGGTGACAATAGCAGGTTGCGCGATCGCCTGTTGCACGGCCGCCTCAATTGTTTGGCGATAGGCGGGTTCGTTGCCAATCCAATGATCCGCCGGAAAAAAGCCGATGACTGCATCTTCCCCGTAGCGCTTGCAGACTTCTAAGGTAGCCCAAGCCAAGGCCGGGGCCGTATCGCGACCTTCGGGTTCTGCCAACAGGTTCGCCTCCGGAAGTTGGGGAAGTTGTTCTTCTACCCCATCGGCCAGTTGTAAAGACGTACAAACCCACAAATTTTCCCAACTGTCACAAAGCTGTAACAGGCGATTTGCCGTATTTTGCAATAAACTCTGACCGCTGCCATCCAGACAGAGAAACTGCTTGGGGCGATGCTTGCGACTCACCGGCCAAAAGCGTTCTCCTTTACCACCAGCCAGAATTACGGGGACGAGGGATTGAGTCATAGGGGTGTTATTCACTGTGAAACCATTAGTCACCAAGGTACGCTTGCCGCAGTCTATCCGACAAGATTTCTGTCCGTGAAGGGCGCGAATTTCCCGACTCTTCCTTAAAATGGGCGTTGAGTTGCGCGTAGCGAGTCAATACCAGAGTGGCCAGAATTACAAATCGTCAGCCTAAACCGTCTAGGAAAATTGCCTTGCAACGCGGGGGAATGCGCCCATCGCACTCTAGATCGTCTTTTGCTGCTCGTCCATCCCCCATCCGACTCACAACCCCGCCTTGGTTGTTTTGGAGTTGCATTCTGACGATTACCACGACCGTTTCGGCAACGTTGGGGGCAATGGTTGCTGTGTTAGCACCGGAACCGCCTGTTTATCTGAGTTTTCCGCAGCAACCCCAGGGGTTGCTATTTGAGTTTTGGCAGTCTCGCTTTCAGTTTCGCCTCACTCGTCCGGTGAATCTCTTGATTTTGGGGATTGATGGAGAACTTGCGCCTTCTGCGATCGCAAAAGACCCATTTTCGGGTCGCAGCGATACCATTTTGCTGTTGCGCCTCGATCCGAATAGTGATTCGGTGAATATCCTCTCAATTCCCCGCGATACGCAAGCGCTGGTGCCGGAATTGGGTTGGGTGAAAATGAGCCAGGTGAATGCGCTAGGGGGTGCTGAGTTATCGCTGCAAGTGATGAGTCAGACGTTTAACCAATTGCCAATTGAGCGCTATATCCGGATTAGTACGGGGGCGTTTCGCGAGTTGGTGGATTTGGTGGATGGGGTAGAGGTGTTTGTCGAGCGTCCGATGTCCTATGTGGACTATACGCAAAATCTGACTATTAATTTGTCTCCCGGATGGCAAACACTGAACGGACAGCAGGCTGAGGAGTTTGTCCGGTTTCGTTCCGATGAGTTTGGGGATATTGGCCGGGTGCAACGCCAACAACTGCTGATTAAGGCGCTGCGCCATCGATTTAGCAATCCGACGGTGTTACCGCGCTTGCCCAAAATTTTGCAGGTAATGCAAAAGTATGTGGATACGAATCTGAGTTCCGATGAGTTGCTGGCGTTGATGTCGTTTGGACTCAAGACGCCGCCGGAGGGGTTTAAGATGGTGATGTTACCGGGTCGTTATAGCGATCGCCTGGAGTACCCAACTAGTTATTGGCTGGTGGAAGCTGCCGATCGCGATCGCATCTTACGCGACTATTTTCAGCGCCACTGGATGACCACCCAATGGGGCGATCCGAAAAATCCTACAGGTCAACGAGACTTGAGTGGGTTAAAGATTGCCATTGACAATGCGACGGGTTCTCCGGCCGCCAGCGAACAGTTAGCCACCTATTTAGAGGAACAAGGCTATCAGGATTTATACTTTGTGCGCGATTCCTATGCAAATCGCAATTTACCCCGCCTGCATCAAACCCAAATCATTGTCCAAAAAGGCGACCTTAAAAGCGCGCAACACCTGCAAAGCGTATTAGGGATTGGACGCATTGAGGCAACTTCAACTGGGGATATCGATTCGGATTTAACCCTCCGCATTGGCGCAGATTGGTTAACTGTTGTTTCGCAAAATCGGCGATGAATCTTAAGTCTTGGTTGCAACTTAACTGGAGAAGTTACGGACGGTTGCTGCTTGTGAGTTTCCTTTTGGCTTGGGTGTGGGTGTTGTTGTTGCAACAACGCGCAATTCCGCGAACTCCCCACTTCTATTAATCTAGGAGTTAAAGCGAAAAACTATAGGAATTTCAATTCAGCAATGGCTCAAATTCACTGGCAGTCCACCCTTGGCTGTACGACGCTCTGTTTCATGCTTGCAAGTGCTTTTTCGTTACCTGTGGCTTCGGCTTTTCCCATTGCTCAAGCCACCCCTGGTGCAATTACCGAGCAAGTTGGTTTTATCAATACCTGTCGGGGAAGCGGTTCCACCGGACTGACTCTGTATGAGGATGCTGCTCTAACTCGTGCTTCTGGTACGATTCAACCGAATACGGTGATAACGCTGACGGGATTGGTTGCGCCTGGAATTGCTCAGATTAAATCGCCTGATGTGGGTTGGGTACGCGCTGCGACTTTAACCACCAACTGCGGTACAGAAACGCCTGTCACCGATGCAACCTTACCCCCAGATATTGATACCAATCCTATCTATTGCCGTCGCTTGCGGGATTCTACGCGGGATGGTCAAGCGTTTAGCGCTTTAGATCGAGGCTTGATTGCTTATAATACGCCAGGATCGGGGATGCAAACTTACTTAGGTTCTCCAGATGGCCCTGCCAGAGCCGCAACGGTACGCCTGACGCGGACTCCCCCAGAAACTCAAACCTTTGAGGGCAATACCTGGATTCGCGTTAAATATACAAGCGTTGCTGGGGAAGCGCGGATTGGCTGGGTGACGAATGGCCCGGCGGGTACGAATCGCAATCTCGCCAATTGCCTGCCGGGACAAAATTAAGGCGATCGCCATTAAGTTTCTCTCGATTGAATTGAGGTAGGTTAGCGAAAAAATTCTAATATTAATCTACCTCAAGATAGATTATCAAAATTATGAATTGACCTTCTAATTTCTAAACCCAAAATTCATCTAATGTCCGGAAATTCCTACTTTTAGACTTCATTTTTTAAAGAATTCATGAAGCTTCTCTATTTGAACCGTAATCTTACGGAAATCGCGGTAAGGTGTTGCCAAACTCTAAGAGAATTCAATCATGGTAAATACACCTACAATCGCACCCCAAGTCACGATTGTTGTTGTTCCACGGGAGCGTTTTAGCTATACCCGCGAATCCCTAGAGAGTATATATGAGCATACCGATCTCCCCTTTAAGCTCGTGTATGTTGACGGGGGTTCGCCTCGCCACATTCAACGCTACTTAGAAGAACAATCCCGCGAAAAAGACTTTCAACTCATCCGTTTCGATCGCTATCTCTCTCCTAACCAGTCGAGAAATATGGGTCTGCGCGAAGTCAAAACCAAATATCTCGTGTTTATTGACAACGATGTTGTCGTCACCCCAGGCTGGTTAACAAGACTCGTGAATTGCGCTGAAGAAACCGATGCTGCAATTGTGGGGCCGTTAACCTGTATTGGTACGCCTCTGCATGAGATGATTCACAATCCAGGAGGCCGCACTTACATTAAGGAAGAACCCGTTGAAACGGGAATTCGGCGCTCCATCTACCAAAAAAGTCACTTTGCTAACCGGACGGTTGAGCAGATGCGCGACAAACTCCAGCGCACGCAATGCGACTATGCGGAGTTTCACTGCATGTTAGTTCGGACAGATATTTTTGAAAAAACGGGCCCGCTTGATGAAGGACTGTTCAGCACGCGCGAACACCTCGATTTCTCGATGATGGTGACTCGCGCCGGGGGTAAGGTTTATTGCGAGCGAGAAGTGGTTGTCACCTACGTTCCCGGCCCGCCTTTACAATGGTCTGACTTAGGTTTCTTTATGCTGCGTTGGAGCGATGCTTGGGATCTGGCAAGCTTAAAGCGGTTTCGGGAGAAATGGGACCTCACCGAAGATAAGTATTTCCAAAAGCGGTACGATCAACTGGGATTCCGTCGCAAACGCACGATTGTGAAGCCTTTAGCTAAAGCTTTAACCTTTGGATGGCGCAGCCATCGCATGGAACAACTTTTGATTCCCCTAGAAAAGCGGCTAAACCGCTATGTTAGCGATCGCTATGCGCGTCAATGCCAACAACAGCCGAGTTCCGAGCAACCTCTGCAACAGCAACCCGTATTGGCGCAAAAGTATTAACTTTCTTGAATTAAGCTGAGGCTTCTCGATCAATTGTTAAGTCGCGTAGTGTTCTCTGAACCACTGCGCTTTATTTTTTAGGTTGTATTTGTATTAATTATTACCCGTAAATCTTAAATTATTAATTTATTCAAACAAACCTTTAAAGACCCCCCAAGCATTGGTTTATAATCCTAAAAACTTAAACCCGTAGAAACGGCCTCTAATTTTCTCTTTAGACAGAATTTAACTGTCTAATTGCTGTCAAGTCACTCTTTTTCAATCGCAACGAAAATAATTGAGCGATCGCCCTTTAGATCGCCGACCTTTGGTTCCCTTCAAACCTGATTTTCTCCAAGGTTGTTAAATATGATTGAATTTAAAAAGGTTCTCCGAACTTTTCAGACTAACTTTCCTTACCTGTTAGAAACTAAGTTTCACCTGATGAGGCTTTATCGCAATCAATTTAAAATCCCTTTTGAAAAAGACTTTAACGCCCTTTCTCTGTTTCCTGAGTCCGAGAACTTTGTCTTTTTAGATGTTGGCGCAAATCGCGGTCAAAGTACAGACGCCATCCTGATGACAACACACAAAGGTCAAATTCACATGTTTGAACCTAATCCCTGGATGTGCGACTGTATTGAAAAGTTGTATGGCAATCATCCTAGAGTCAAAATTCATAAATTCGGCTTAGGGAATACCGCCACAGAAGAACTCCTTTACGTCCCCTTTTACAAAAAATGGATGTTTGACGGTCTAGCCTCTTTTAACTATCAAGAGGCAAGCGAATGGCTTAAGGATCGAATGTACAACTATCAGGAAGAATTGCTGACCCTAGAACAATTTAAGTGTCACATTCGGCAACTAGATGAGTTGAAACTCGCCCCATTTTTTATAAAAATAGATGTCCAAGGCTATGAATTTCAAGCTTTGCAAGGGGGAGAAACAACGATCCGAACTCACCAACCCGTCCTACTAATAGAATCACCGAGCAAGCGAATTATTGATTACTTGAAAAGCTTTGGCTATCAAATTTATGCCTTTAAGAGAGGGAAATTTATCCCAACCTTCAAAAATAGTCTCAACGCCTTCTTTATGACGGAATCTAAAGCCTCGCTCGTTGAAGCCTATATCGAGCATCCAAACCCGTCTTCAAGCTCTGAATCTCAACTGCTCATGCCTTCTTAAGATCCCGCGATCGAACGAACTACCATCCTAGAGGCTGCTTTAGGATGGTTATTTATTGATTAGCCCTTTCAAATTACCGCTGAATTTGCGATTATAAGGATCGATCGCCCGATTCTCAATCCCGGAGTCAAATTCATCTCGCTCTATTTTCCCGAACTTTGGCTGAAGCTGTCTATTTTCTTTACTGAGAGTTTTCAATCTGGACAATTATGGAGTTCGATTTAACCGAAGCGCTTAAAGTTGCAAATCAAGCCGTATTCGCTGCCACCCAGAGAAACCTGACTGATGTTGAAGTTATTGTAATTAAGGGATCTTGGGTGCGCGAAGAATACGATCGCATTGCTGCCCAACATCAATATGCAACGAGTTATATTAGCCAAGATGTCGCGCCCAAACTCTGGAAGCTGTTGTCGCTGGCTTTGGGTGAAAAAGTCCGTAAAAGTAACTTCAAAGAAGCCTTAAAACGATATTGGGAAAAACAATCTAGCCAGCCAGAAGTTTTGCTTGAACCTCCAGCCATTACTGAGCGTAAACAGCAAAAATCCTTAGAAGTCAATCTTGTCTCTGTTGAAGCGGCTGTACAAGAACTCTTAGCAACACCAGGTTGTCTGATTTGTTTGCAAGCCCCGAAGCAAAAGGGAGGGATGGCTTGGCTCGATCGACTCTTAAGCCAATTATCCACTCAAAATTATCGGATTGTTCAAATGAGTTTTGAATTTGCCGATCCGCAAGCTCATTTCTTCAATCTCAATCAATTTCTGCGCTGGTTTTGTCTGAACCTAGTTCGGGAGTTAGGTTTACCCAACCAGTTAGATGAGGGTTGGGATGAAGAATGCCTGGGGGCAAAGGTAAGCTGTACCACCTACTTAGAAGAGTACGTATTCCCCCAGTTGAATGAACCCCTAATTTTATACCTGAACGATCTAGACTTGTTGTTTCCCTATGGGGAAGTCTGCGAAGACTTTTTAGGATTGTTACGTTCTTGGTATGAAAAAACCAGAAATCGCCCCCTTTGGAGAAAATTAAGGTTACTGCTCGTCCAAGAAACCGATAGATCGATGAATCTTCCCATTAATCAATCTCCGTTTCAGGTTGGATATTCACTGAAACTACCAGAATTTTCATAAAATTGAGCCAGAAAAGCGAGCGTATCATCAAGGAAGTTTAACTCGTGAAAGTTGCACTCTCGTCTTTAGGTTTAATTGCCAGCGTTCTCCTGTTCGGCTTAATGGGAGTCAACTGGCGAAGCGCGATCGCTCAAAATACGGTAATCTATTCGCCTAGCGCCCCCCCGCGCGGTATCGATCCTTTACCCCAAGAACGCAACCGTCAAGAGTTGCAGGGTTTAACCAATGATTATCGGGTTGGGGCTTTGCAACGCGATATTGATGGGAATCTTTGGGTGGGATCGTGGTTGGGGTTAGCCCGCATCGATCCAAATACGGGTAATATTCTGTCGCGGGTGAGCTTACCCAATATTGCGATCGGCGGTTTAGTGCAAGATCGAGTGGGGCGGATCTGGGTGGGAACCTACGAAGGGTTGCGCCGAGTGGATCGTCAAACCAGTCAAGTGACCGCAGAGAACTTTTCATTACCGTCCAATCGGGTATTATCGTTACTGATCGACCGTCGCGGCTATTTATGGGTGGGAACCGATCGCGGTTTGGTGTTAATTAGCCCGGATCAAGGCTTGCGGATGACAACGTTACAGCAGCTACCCGGCGTGAGTGCCAATGCGCTAGCCCTCGATCCAGAAGGTCAACTTTGGGTGGGGACTTTAGAAGGCTTGGTACGGGTTAATACGGCGAGTGCGTTTATTCTCGATCGCGTTGGCAACATACCGGGAACGACGGTACAAGCCTTGGCGGTGAGTCCCCAAGGGACGCTATGGGTTGGGACGCTCAATAGCTTACTGGAATTGGATGCCACTACGGGCGCAATTCTCCGCAATGTGGAAGCAGTCGCAGAACGGCAAATTTCTGCATTGGCGTTCGACCAGTTGGGAAGTTTGTGGATCGGGACGGATAATGGTTTGCTACGCTACGATCCGCGCGTCAATCAGGTGGTGGGACAGGTTCCGGATCTGCCTTCCAATCGCATTCTCTCGCTGTCACCGGATACGGGAAATAAACTTTGGGTGGGAACCAGCGAGGGGTTAGCGTGGGTGAGTATGAGTACCGGACGCGCTAGAGCGCATTTGGCGTTTACGCGATCGCAGTAAATTAAAAGTATGCCCTCAATCGTTCATTACTCAATCTATGCCCGTTACTACCCAACAATTGATTCAGTGGAAAAACCAAGGTCGTCCCATTGTGGCGCTAACCGCGTGGGATTATGCGATCGCGCAGTTGCTGGATAAAGCCGGGGTAGATTTAATCCTGGTGGGGGACTCGCTGGCGATGGTCGCGTTGGGATACGAAACGACGCTTCCCATTACCCTAGAGGAAATGCTGCATCACACCAAAGCCGTGCGGAGAGGCGTCAAGCAGGCGTTAGTGGTGTGCGACTTACCGTTTCTGACCTATCAAGAAAGCATCGCCCAAGCGATCCATTCAGCGGGTCGAGTCTTGAAGGAAACAGGCGCGCAAGCCGTTAAACTGGAGGGCGGCTATCCGGAAATGGTGGAAACCGTGGCGCGGTTAACTCAGGCGGGAATTCCAGTTTTAGGTCATATTGGGCTAACGCCGCAGTCCGTTCACCAGTTGGGATATCGCCAACAGGGAAAAACGGAGTCCGCCGCCGTTCGCATCACCCAAGAGGCGATCGCCCTCGCTGAAGCCGGAGCCTTTGCGATCGTGTTAGAACATATTCCGGACGATCTGGCCGCCCAAATTACCCAAAAAATCCCGATTCCCACCATTGGGATTGGCGCGGGCCCCCACTGCGACGGACAAGTCCTCGTCACCGCCGATTTACTTGGCTTATCTGATTGGCAGCCCCCATTTGCTAAAGTTTACGCCAATTTGCAACAAAGCATTACCCAGGCTGTGGTTAAATTCAGTGAAGAAGTCCGCGATTCTCACCCCTAGAATCGCCGATGCGTTTTGCCCCCTCCCGTCTGATAATAGGGGCGGGACATTGAGAAAAAGAGAGCAATATGCCGAGAACCCCTGATGAATTTGCAGTCCATCTGATGATTGATGGCGGCCACCGCGAAGTCGTTCGCTTTCTAACGATTCAAGACTTTCAGAAGTGGTACGCCAGCGAAGTGGTACCCAAATCTAGCTCTGATGACTTTATCAGCGTTCCCCTCAAAATTGCCCAAGGCGAGTATATGGTGGTGCGTCCTTCGCGAATTTTAGCCATTCGCGTGGAACCTGTTTACACTTCTAGCATCGATCGCTCCTATGACGAGTAAATTAGGCTAGCAATGAAAGATCCTTCGGCAAAACAACGCTTCGTTCGCTGGGTAATTGTGGGCTTATGCCTGTTTCCCTTAAGCCACAGGGTTTGGGCGAATCCTTCTCCGGCGTTGCGTCCGGTGAGTCAACCGCAACTGGCTCAGGCTTGGGATACCTTGGGATGGGACGATCTGGAGGATAAGCGATCGCTCTTAAGGGCCATTGATGGCAGCTTGCGCTATCTTCAAACACCAGCAGCGGCGCAAGCTTACCGCAACTATCCGGTTCCGAGCATTACCCGCGATCGCGTCCGGCGTTCTTTGTTGCGCTTTCGTACCCTGGTGGAAACCTCCCAAACTCCCGCCCAACTCCAAGCAGCCGTGAAGCGGGAGTTCAACTGGTATAAAGCCACCGGGAAAGATGGCGAGGGAACCGTCTCGTTTACGGGATACTTTGAACCCACCTATGCGGCGAGTCGTACCCCCAGCGCCGAGTATCGCTATCCCCTCTATCGCCTCCCATCGGGGTTTGCCAACTGGCGCGCCCCCCACCCCACTCGCCTAGATTTAGAAGGTCTTGATGGACGGGGAACCCCTAGGATGCGCGGTTTAGAGGTGGTTTGGTTGCGCGATCGCTTTGAGGCCTTTTTAGTCCACGTTCAAGGATCGGCCCGCCTCCAACTCCCGGACGGTCAAACGATGAGTGTGGGTTTTGCCGGAAAAACAGACCGACCTTACAGCAGTATCGGCCGCGAGTTGATTAACGATGGCAAGGTGCCAGAAGAAAACTTATCTCTCCCCGTCCTCAAAGCCTATTTCCGCGCTAACCCTGACGAACTCAACCCGTATTTATCGCGCAATCAAAGTTTTGTCTTTTTCCGGGAAACCCACGGCGCACCCGCAACCGGAAGTATCGGCGTCCCCGTGATAGCCGAACGCTCGATCGCGACCGATAAGTCGTTGATGCCGCCTGGGGCATTAGCTTGGATTCAAACCCAAATTCCTTATCCCAACGAAAATGGCGTGTTAGAACCCCGTCCTACCAGCCGCTATGTCCTCGATCAGGATACCGGAGGAGCCATCAAAGGAGCCGGACGGGTGGATATCTTTATGGGAACGGGAACTCACGCAGGCGATCGCGCTGGCTTAATTAACCATCCCGGCGAACTCTATTATCTTTTGTTGAAGTAGTTGAAGGAAGAAGCTGGGGGATGGGGGGAAGAAAGGGAATTAGGAATTGGGAGTTAGGGAAGAACAAAAGAGAATAGGAGAAGAAAAGATAGGAAAACTTGGTAACTATTAACTCAGCACACCGCTGCGCGGAAGCTAGCAACAGCACTTTGCACTCCTTATTTCCTACTCGGTACTCGGAACTCGGTACTTTGCACTCCTCTTCCCCCACCCTCTTAATCTTCGGCTTCCAAGCTTTCTGATAGGGTTTTCTTAGCTAGCCGCGTTGTATAAATGATGGCGAGTAGGGTTGCGCCTAAACCCAGCAATTGTAGACCTAATTGGCCCGGTGATTGTTGTCCCCGCATTAAGTTTCCGCCCAGGGAACCGAGATAGACGTAGAAGCCTGTAACGGGTAGCATTCCCACCCAGGTAAAAAATAAGTAATGCCAGAAGTTAATTTTAGTGAGGCTAAACCCGTAGTTGAGAATGTTGGAGGGAAGGAGGGGAGAAAGGCGCGCGAATAAAACAATTTTCCACCCCTTATGTTCAACAGCGCGGTCTAGAGCTACAAATTGCTTGCGATTGGAAATCCATTTTTTGACCCATTGACGCGCAATTGTACGACCTAAGCCGTAGCAAAGTACAGCGCTGAGGGTGTCAGCTAAAGAGACGATCCCCCAACCTTTAAAAAATCCAAATAACGAGCCGGACGCTAGCATTAGAATTGCTGAAGGAATGCCAATAATGCTGGCTCCAACATACATGGAAATAAATGCAGGAAGCGCCCAAACCCCTAAAGAGAGCAGCCAGTCTTGAATTTGGGGAAACCGATCTTTAAGGGCGATCGCAGCAAAGCCACCGATCAGTAAAATCAGGATGATGGCGGTGATGATGAGCGGTTTCTTGTTATTCACGCAACCTTTAATTAGACGGTGGTAAAAAGTCGAGTTTCGGCTGCTGCTAGGAGTCCGCGAAATAATCCTATACCATCGGTTGAACCGAGAAGCGGATCGGCTGCGCGTTCGGGGTGAGGCATCATTCCTAGCACGTTACCCTGTTTATTGCAAATGCCTGCAATATTATTTAAAGACCCGTTAAGGGGAGTTTCATAGCGGAACAGCACTTGTCCGTTGTCTTCTAAAGCGGCTAGCGTTTCAGCATCGGCATGATAGCACCCTTCGCCGTGAGCGACGGGTAGGGTAATGATTTCACCTGGGGTATACGCTTGCGTCCAGGGAGATTGAGTATTTTCAACTTTAAGAGGAACGCGATCGCAAATAAAGTGCAAATCGCGATTTCTTACCAACGCCCCCGGCAATAAGCCAACCTCCGTTAAAATTTGGAAGCCGTTACAAATGCCTAAAACAAATTTCCCCTGTTGCGCGTGTTGGACAACAGCCTGCATAATGGGAGAAAACTGGGCGATCGCACCGCAGCGCAGATAATCGCCGTAACTAAATCCCCCCGGTACAACAATCGCATCTAGATCGGCAATATCCGTATCTTGGTGCCAAACCAGGCGAGTGGGTTGATTGAGTAAGTCGCGCGTGACGTAAGCCGCATCGCGATCGCAATTAGAACCCGGAAAAACGACAACCCCAAACTTCATATCTCTCAATTCCCCATTTCTCCCTAAACAGACGCAGCCAATTCAGCAATTTCAAAGCGATAATTCTCAATCACCGGATTCGCCAACAGTTGATCGCACATCCGATCTAGCTGAGTTTTAGCATCCGCCTCGCTTTCTGCACTCAGACTTAGCTCAATATACTTACCAATCCGAACCCCTTCAACGCTTTCATAGCCTAACTGCTTCAACCCTGAAGCGACAGCAACCCCCGCCGGATCTAATACCGAAGGACGCAACGTTACATAAATTTGAGCTTGATACTTCCGACTCACGGGCCTGACCTAATGAAATAATCTCAGCTTGACTTGTCTTCTTAATTCTAAGGCTCCAGACTCTTGCTAATCTGAATATATTGAGAAAAAACGAGCAAAGCACTTTTCTTATGTCAGTCGAGGCAACTTCTCAAACGCAATTGTCCGCAGCGGAGGTTCCAGAATGGGAACCCCCCATGCCTCCTACTGACTTAATTTTCGATGACGGAGAGCCATTGGAAAGCAATCGCCATCGGATCGCCATGAATGTCTTGATCCGATCCTTAGAATCCGCTTGGAGCCACCGGACAGACTTCTTTACCGGGGGCAATATGTTTATCTACTACAGTAGCGCCCAAGCTCGCAATCGGGACTTTCGCGGGCCGGACTTTTTCGCCGTCTTGGATGTGGATAGCACAACCTCTCGTCAGGGTTGGGTCGTTTGGGAAGAAAATGGACGCTATCCCGATGTCATTATTGAGCTAATGTCTCAATCTACGGCTCAAAACGATATCGGTCCCAAAAGAGACATCTACGAACGCATCTTTAGAACGCCGGATTATTTGGTTTACGATCCGTTCAACCCAGATTCTTTACAAGGCTGGCGGTTAAGTCAGGATAACTTTCGCTATCATCCCCTAGAACCTAATGACAGAGGGTGGTTGTGGTGTCAGTCTCTCGGTTTTTGGGTGGGAACCTGGGAAGGCACAATTCAACGAGAAACGGCGGTTTGGCTGCGTTTCTACGATCGCGATCGTAATTTAGTGCTATTACCGGAAGAGGCGGCTCAACAACAGGTGGAACAGGAACGCCTTCGCGCCGAACAGGAACAGCAACGTGCCGAACAAGAGCGCCAACGTGCCGAACAGGAACGCCTTCGCGCCGAACGTTTAGCGGCTAGACTGCGCGAACTGGGAGAAGATCCCGATCGTTAATGATTTTGAGACTGTATTAATGATGTTATGAATGCTAAACATACCCGGAGTCAAGAACGAATTCTCAAGTTGCTGAAGTCGCTTAATCGCAGTCTTTCAGCGCAAGATATCTATGTCGAACTACGAAATCGCAATCAAACGATTGGACTGGCGACGGTTTACCGTTCTTTGGAGGCGCTGAAGCAAGAAGGATCGTTGCAGGTGCGGACGCTTCCCAATGGCGAATCGCTTTATAGTTCGATGCAGCAAGATCAACACCATCTAACGTGCTTGCGCTGTGGCGATTCGATTTTGATTGATGAATGTCCGGTGCATCAGTTAGAACGGGATTTGCAGCGATCGCACCAGTTCAAAATCTACTATCACACGCTAGAGTTTTTTGGGCTATGTACCCAGTGCCAACTGAAAACGGAAGTCGAAATTTAACAGGTCGCGCTAGCAGCAGCCGCCCTAAGATTGGTTAGGATCGAGATGAACTCAGGCATTAACACAACGAATGATTGGATCTAATTCACGCGCTGACGAAGAACTCCTTGCAGATTTTACAGACCTTGAGGAGAATGACGGTTTAGAAGAGGCTCATGCTCGCAGCCACGGTTCAGGAACAGCTCATCCGCACGTTCATGATGAGGAGTCGCTACGTCGCACGATCAATCAACTGTCTCGCATTGAAGGTCACGTTCGCGGTATTAAGGGGATGATCCAAGATAGTTGTCCTTGTCCGGATGTTTTGATTCAATTGGCGGCGGTGCGCGGCGCGATCGATCGGGTGTCTCGGATGATTTTAGACGAACATTTGACGCAATGTATTGCCAGAGCTGCTCAAGAAGGGAATATTGACGCGGAAATTGAGGAACTGAAGGCGGCTTTAGATCGGTTTTTGCCTTTGGCGAAGAAGAAGCCAAAAAGTAAGGTCAAGAAAGCCCCCAATGAGGAATAGAAGAGCTAGCCTAGCCTCCTGCGGGAGGTTAGCTAGCTCTTGGGGGTTTGAGTTTTGAGGTATTCGATCAGCGCTTGCAAGCCTAGGCGGTAGCTTTGAGCGCCAAATCCGCTAATTTGCCCAATGGCAATGGGCGCAATATAGGAGTGATGGCGGAATTCTTCGCGCCGATAGATGTTGCTGAGATGGACTTCAACGGTGGGGAGGGCAACGGCGGCGATCGCGTCTCGAATGGCTACGCTGGTATGCGTGTAGGCTCCGGCATTGATCAATAGACCTTGATGCAGGTTCAGGGCTTGGTGAATGGCATCAACAAGTGCCCCTTCATGGTTCGATTGAAAGGTGGAGACTTGGGTCTGAAGCGATCGCCCTTCGGCTTCGAGCATTTGGTTAATGTCAGCTAGGGTGACACTCCCGTAAATTCCGGGTTCGCGTTGACCTAACAGGTTGAGGTTCGGACCGTGCAATACTAAAACGCTAAACAAAGTTCTTTGTCCCAGTATTCCCGTAGACTACCGATTGCGACGTTCCCGATCTTGCACCGGAATAGGAATGGGTTCGGATTCGGGCTGGACCTCCGGGCCAAGCAGAGCTTCAATCAGCTTGCGGGCCCATTCTTTTAACTTTTCCAGTACCTTGTCAATGTAGTCCATTAAATACAAAGCTCCTTCAGCTTGTCCGGATTTCTCTGCTTTGCTAAAAAAGCACCGATTCGCGTCAATCAAGAATAAAGCTAGATTCTTTACTTCATCATAACGAATCATCACTCACGATCAAGTGGAGACTTCGGCGATCGCTACGCTTGTTAACAATTCGCGGCGTAAATGGTCGAGGGCACCACAGGCGCTCAGATGACGAATCGCGCTTCTGTCTTGATTATGCCCAAATTGATGGGCAAAACTTTCAACCGTTCCATTGGGCTTTGCCAGTCCAATATAAACCAAACCCACAGGTTTTTCCTCCGTTCCCCCATCGGGTCCGGCGATCCCTGTAATACTCAATCCCCAGTGGGTACCGAGAAGTTGCTGCACGCCGCGAGCCATTTGTTGAGCAACGGTAGCGCTGACGGCACCCCAGGTTGCTAAATCTTCAGGATTGACTTGCAAGCAGCGAATTTTCACAGAATTATTGTAGGCGATCGCACCTCCGGTAAAATAACTTGAACTCCCGGCGATCGCGGTAATCATCTGACCTAATCCGCCCCCGGTGCAAGATTCAGCAACGCTTAAAGTCTGTCCTCGCGCCTGTAACAATTTGCCCACCACAGAAGCCAGCGTCTCCTCATCGGCTCCGTAACAGTACATTCCCCCCATTTCGCGCAGCTTGGCTTCCACTGGCGCAATCAGAGCCTGAGCCGTTTCTAAAGAAGGGGCTTGGGCAGAAATCCGGAGTTTCACCTCCCCTTTCCCAGCATAGGGGGCAACCGTGGGATTGGTTAAATCAAAATAATCGCGGACTTTTTGGGCGAGTTCCGATTCAGGAATCCCCCAAAATTTAAGGGTGCGGCTATAAATAATCGATTTTCCCCAACCTTGAGACTGGAGATAGGGAATGGCCGTTTCCCGCCACATCCGTTGCATTTCGCTAGGGACGCCAGGAAAAGTCAGTAAAGTCACAGACGGGCGCGGTTGCCAAATAATCCCCGGTGCGGTTCCCGCCGGATTGGGTAAAACCATTGCCCCTTGGGGAATAAGCGCTTGCTTGCGGTTCGTTGGGTTCATCACCCGTCCGCGTTGGGCGTACTTTTGAGCAATATCGGCGACAATTTCGGGGTCTTCAATCAGCGGCGCGTCAAAAAACTGGGCGAGGGTTTCACAGGTCAAATCATCGGGGGTTGGACCTAAGCCGCCTGTAAAAATCAGCAGCTCTGCCCCTCGGTCTATGGCGGTTTGAATGACGCGACACAGGCGAGTCGGGTTATCTCCCACTACGGTTTGATAGTAGTGGGGAATACCCAAAGCAGCAAGCTGTTGAGCCAAAAATTGAGCATTGCTGTTGAGGATATCCCCTAAGAGCAATTCAGTTCCAACGCAAATAATTTCAGCAGCCATAAACAAAGCGAAGACAATGAGGACGCTGACTTATCGGGCGCGATTTCTAGCTTTCCAACCGGTGTAACTCAGCAAGAGGGTGGCGGCGATCGCATAGCCAACTCCGCTGGGAATGCCAGAAACGGCTAAGGCTAAACTGCCAACCCAAAGGGTGAGGGCATAGATGACAAGAACGGTTAGGCGGTGAGATAAACCGGCTTGCAGGAGGCGGTGATGTAAATGTCGCTTGTCGGCCACAAAGGGCGATCGCCCGCTTCGCAACCGATCTAAAATCACGGCCGACATATCTAAAATGGGGACGGCCAAAATCAGATAAGGCAAAACCACTGCTGTCACGGCTGTAGTTTTAACCAATCCAATCACGCCCACGCCAGCTAGGGTAAACCCCATAAAGTATGCCCCGCCATCTCCCATAAAAATTTGGGCGGGGTTAAAGTTGTAGCGCAGAAAGCCCAAGGCCCCTCCTGCCAAGGCGGAGGCAATTAAGGCGGCCGCTGGTTGGTTCATAAATAAGCTGACAATCAGCATGACGACGGCAGCAATACCGGAAACCCCGGCGGCTAACCCATCTAAGCCATCAATCCAGTTGATCGCGTTTGCCATGCCCACCAACCAAATGACGGTAATGGGCAGGCTAATCCAATCCGATAATTGCACTAACCCGGCGAAAGGGACAGTTAAAAAGTCAATTTGGACGCCAACATTCCAAGCCCAGGTGGCAACCAGTCCTTGCAACAACAGACGGGTAAAGGGCGAGAGACTAAACAGGTCGTCGGCTAGACCGATTAAGAAAAAGGCAAGACCGCCAATGGTCACGCCCCAGACTTCATATTCTTTATGGGGGGGCAAAATTCCAAAACCGCCTGCCCACCAAATAACCAAAAGGGCGGTGAGGGTTCCCAGGAAGATGGAAACACCTCCTAAACGCACAATTGGGGTGGTGTGAACTTTACGTCCACCAGGTCGATCGATATACCCGCTTTTCAGGCCAATGGTTTTGACCACTGGCGTACTCCAGAGGACAACCAAGGCGGAGACGATGAATGCAAGCAAGTGGTACATCTACTCTTAGGGCATCTGCAACGCTGTTCGGGTTGAATGTGAGGACGCTTGCTTTGACAACTAGAAGTTGATTAGACTTCTACTCTAAGCCCGACACTGATGATTTCAACTTTGTCGGGATTAGTGTATCACCGAATTTACCAGAAGAAAGGAAGATTTCGCGAGTCCTCTTAAGTTAACGCGCTTTCAAGCTGGGGAACCGGAATTTGCAAATGAGGGTATAGGGGGAAGCGATCGCACAAGGAGGCAACCCGGTGGCGACAATTTTGAGCAATTGCGCTATCTTCGGGATTGAGGAGGCGATCGGCGATAATGTTGCCAATCTCCTGAAATTCGGGCGTTCCCATCCCCCGCGTGGTCATTGCGGGCGAACCGAGGCGCAAACCGCTGGTGACAAAGGGCGATTCGGGGTCAAAGGGGACGGTATTTTTGTTGGCGGTGATGTTGATTTCGCTCACCAGTTGGTCGGCTCGTTTCCCGGTCATGTTAACGGAGCGCAAATCCACTAACATCAGGTGATTGTCAGTGCCGCCGGAAACAATTTTGAGTCCGCGTGCTTGCAGTTGGTTGGCTAAGGCTTGGGCGTTGGCGATGACTTCGGCAGAATAGGTTTTAAATTCTGGGGCGAGGGCTTCGCCAAACGCAACGGCTTTGGCAGCGATGACGTGTTCTAGGGGGCCGCCTTGGTTGCCGGGGAATACGGCTTTATCGAGTTTTTTGCCCAGTTCGGCATCGCGAGTCATAATCAGACCGCCACGGGGTCCGCGTAGGGTTTTGTGGGTGGTGGTGGTGACGACATCGCAGTAGGGGAGGGGGCTGGGATGATGTCCGGTGGCGACGAGTCCGGCGATGTGAGCGATATCGGCTAGCAGGTAAGCGCCAACTTCATCGGCGATCGCTCTGAACTTCTCAAAATCAATGATGCGCGGATAGGCGGAATAGCCGCAAATGATCAGTTTGGGTCGATGCTGGCGGGCTTGTTCGAGAATTTGGTCGTAGTCTAAGCGTTCGGTTTCTGGACTGACGCCGTAGTTACAGACTTTAAACCATTTCCCGGATACGTTGACGGGAGATCCGTGGGTGAGGTGTCCGCCGTGGGATAAGTCCATGCCCATGATCGTGTCTCCTGGCTCTAGCAGGGCGAGGAAGACGGCGAAGTTCGCTTGCGCCCCGGAGTGGGGTTGGACGTTGGCATGGGCTGCCCCAAACAGTTGCTTGACGCGATCGATGGCGAGTTGTTCGACAAGATCGACGTACTCGCAGCCGCCATAATAGCGTTTGCCCGGTAGACCTTCAGCGTATTTGTTGGTCATGACGCAGCCTTGAGCGGCCATGACTGCTGCTGAGGTGAAGTTTTCACTCGCAATCAGTTCGACGCGATCGCGTTGGCGTTGCAGTTCTTGTTGGATAATGGTGGCAACGGTGGGATCGGTTTTGACTAGAAAGTCTAAGTTCGTTTGTGTCACTGCAAGAATTCCCCGAAATATAGGCAGCCGCTATCTTAAGGTAGCAAGCTGGTGCGATTGCTGAACAGAAGTTTGACAACTTTGTCCGGTGGGTGGAGAGGTGGCAAGACGCAGGGCTTGTCCCTTGTTTGAGCGCCTTCAACTGACAAGGGCGATCGCTCATTGCTGACATTCTCCTGAGTCAATCATCATAACTTTTCGTTTTAATCTAGACAAATGGAGTTTTGGGGCGATCGCCGATTGCTGATTTCACTCAAATTGGGAAAATTGGCGCTCAGTACAGCTTGTCAGGCTGGTGAGGGCGCTTTTAACCTGAACCTGAGACGATCGGCGCAAGGGTTTGGGATCGAACGTTAACGCTGTATTAAGGTGTGTATTGATTAGCACTATTTTCTAATTTAACTCACTTAAAATAAGGGTATTCGCCTCACAGAAGCTCTGGAGGTTCAGCAATGTTAGTGATGCTCATTGACGATCAAATCATTGCGCCGAAAACGGTTTGTCAAGGCTGTTTGTTAGCCGATCGCAGCGGTCAACCTCGATGGCGTCAAGGTCAGTTGCGCTGCGGTCATGCTCTTCAGCGTCCTTCGCCGGCTCAACCGATTCAGTATGAGTGTCAGATGGGGTTTCGGATTGCTTGTATTGAATAGCGATCGCGCCTTGCCTCTGGCTCCAACGCTCGGCCCAATATGCGCTATCCTGTGCTTAAGGGTCAATGCTGACCCGATTGCGATTTGAAAGGAGAACTCTGAAATGACTTGGCGCGGTTCGACGACTGTCCTCGATCGCATTTTTGCTTGCTTGCCCTATTTGCTGCCGTTGATCGATGCGTTGATGTTTGGGCGATTTTTGTTGATGCAGTTCCCGGTGTTGCAACTCCTCTTCGTGCCCTTGTTACCGTTGATCCAGCTTTATACGAGCGTGCCTTTTATTAGCTTAATTGTTTTCTTTGCGCTCTTTTTAGCAGTGGTGAGAAATCCCAATATCAATCACTTTATTCGCTTTAATGCGATGCAAGCGATTTTGTTGGATATTGTTTTAATCTTATGTAACTTGGTGTTCCAATACATTCTCGGTCCGGCGCTGCAAGTGGGAATTTTGCTGGAAACCCTATCCAACACCATCTTTTTGGCGATTGTCGTCGCGTTTGTGTATGCAGTAGTGCAATCCCTGATGGGTCGTTATGCAGAAATTCCCACGATCTCTGATGCTGCCTATGCTCAAGTCCGGTAGCATAAAGCAGGATAAGTGTCAATCCTAAGCAGGCGGTACGGGCGTGCGAGCCACTACGGAGTTTTCTAAGTAACCGATGCCTTCAATTTCGATGCGAACGCGATCGCCAATTTGCATCGGCCCAATCCCGGCGGGAGTGCCTGTCAGAACAACATCGCCCGGTAAAAGCATCATCACCTTAGAAATATAAGACACCAGAAAATCAGGGGCAAAAACCATCTGGTCAATGGAAGCCGATTGCAGGGGGCGATCGCTATCATTGAGAAAGGTCTGTAACAGCGCCCCAGGACTGACCTCTCGCACGATCCAAGGCCCCAAAGGACAAAACGTATCAAACCCTTTTGCCCGCGTCCATTGCCCATCCTTAGCCTGTAAATCGCGGGCGGTGACATCGTTAGCAATGGTATAACCCCAAATCTTATTTTGGGCCTGTTCGGGCGTGCAGTCGCTACAGCGTTCGCCAATCACCAGTGCTAGCTCTCCCTCGTAGTCTACCCGCGTAGACTGAGCAGGGTAGCGAATCTCTACACCTGCTGCGATCGCCGAAGTAGACGGTTTTAGAAACAACAGGGGTTCTTCCGGCACCTCGCCTCCCATTTCGGCGGCATGGTTAGGATAATTTTTCCCCACCGCCACAATTTTTGAGGGCGCGCAAGGGGCCAGAATTTTATACTGTTCGGCGTCTAATTCGAGATCCGTGGGTTGTCCCTGTAACCAAGGCGGTGCATCTAGAACCTGCACCTGACGATTGAGTTGCAGTAAACCATAATAGATTTGCCCTTCGCGGGTTTGGACTCGGACATAGCGCTGCACCATAAGCTCATCTCATGCCTTTGTATCTATAACGTTTAGGTTTGGGTGTGAGTCGAGAGAGGAGCTAGAACAATGACAGGCAAGGGAAGACCGATAATGTACAATTTTAGAGCTAAGTTATTTTAGCGTTGAGTTGAAAATTTTCAGAGTAGTTGGTCTAAATGCGATCGCTTTCCCTAGCACCGAACCTTCAACCCGGAAATGAGAGCGCTGTTCGGTCGCGTGCAGACTGTACGGGGAGCGAGTCAGCCCAAAATATGGTAAATTAATAGACTGCGGTTTCAACGGAGCCACAACAGCTTTACCCCAGGTCTAACACTAGTCAAGGGGAGGTGCTGTATTGCTTTTGAACCGTCTGTCTAAAGAGGCAGCCCCTCGCTTAGACAAAATGAGGATGTCAACACTATACAATAGTAAGTCCTTGCTTCTGCGGTGCTACCCGGCGAATCTCTGCTTGCGGTTGACAGCTTAAGAAGCCCTACTGCCCACAAGGAAAATTGGTCATGCATAACTTCGTCTACGAAACCATGTACATTTTGCGTCCCGACTTGGGGGACGAACTCGTCGATCAAAATATCGATAAGTATCAAAACATTCTGCGCGATCAAGGCGCTCAAGGGCTAGAAACCCAGCATCGCGGGAAGCGCCGCCTCGCTTATGAAATCGACAGACAGCGGGAAGGGGTTTACGTCCAAATGAATTATCGCGCCCCCGGAAGTGCTGTGGCTGTTCTCGAAAGAGCAATGCGCTTAAGCGATGAAGTGATTCGTTACCTCACGGTTAAGCAACCTGTGACTGAAGTTGAAGAAGCTGAAGCTGTAGAAGCTTAAACGCGACTTGAAATTTGGTCGATGAGGGGGAGGTGAAGCCTTGCCCCTCTTTTGTTGTGGGGAGAAGCCTACAGCGTTTTTTGAGGGGACGAGATCCAACCCGATCCCCGGACTTTGAAGAAAGCGTACCTTACGGATCTCAAAAAGGTAGTAGAGGCGATCGCCCCCAACAGGCTTTAAGATTTGTGGAGATTGGGTGCGCTCAATCTCAGCAAATGCAAGCAAAAAATCAGATCGCCATGCTCAAAAAAATACGGGGAGGCTTTCTTCTAACCCTAGGATATTTGCTATCGCCCCTCTCTTGGTGGAACGACTTATTTTTTAATTTACCCATCGCCTATGCTTTCGGCTTTGTGTGCAGCCTGTGGGTTTCAGAATGGTTAGTTCCGGCTACCCTGGTGGGTTACTGGCTCTCGAATGTTGCAGGGTTCGTGCTGATGCAGTTAGGCGCTGCTGATGTCATCGTCCAAACCACCGAACGGAATTGGAAAAAAGACCTATTCAACAGCTTAATAACTTCCACCGCGTTTACAGTGGCGATCGTGGCTTTATTGCAACTGCATATTTTAGAAACCCCAGATTTAGGCTTAGGGTTTTAGAGAGCGCGGGTCAGGCGTTCTAGGTAGCGCTCGATCAACAGGATAGCGACAATATCGTCAATTGGTCTAGGGGGTTGGCGCATTCCCTTGGGTAAGAGGCGAGTCAACCCTTGGGGCGGATACATTTGCCAATAGCGATCGCGAGCCTCTAAAGAACTATAGCGCTCGTCAACCGTGACGATATTCGCCGATAGGGTCAATTCTTGGCTAATTCTTTGCTTCCATTCCTTAGCGCTGGTTTGATCGCCCATCACTAACAGCGAAATTGGGTATTGCTTTTGCAGTTGGGCAATAGTGGCGATCGCGGCTTCAGAAGCAACCACTTGATGATAGTACAATACGCGATCGACCCCCATCACAGCCAGGCCGCACTTTTGACGACCGGGATCGAAACCTAAAATAGCGGGTTGATCGGTAGGTGGCATAGAAACAGCTATCAATAGGGTCTTTTAGAGTTTAATCGCGAACCGGGCGTCGATCCTTTAAGTCCGAAACAGGACTTGATTATCTTGAATCGCAATAAATTCTAACTTCAGCGGGCCGGCCGTATAAATCGCTTCCGACGCCACCGCCCGAATATTCAGCGGTTGAGAAGACGCTTTAACCTGCTGAATAAACCGCAAGAGGGTTTCCGGGTTGCCATCGGCAATTTGAATCGTGGTATTGCCAAAAATTCCCGCCCGACGGGCGCGAAACTTAGAAGACTCTACCAACAAATCGAGGCGTTCCATAATTTGCTCCTCAGTCATGGTTAGCGGGTTAACAAGCGTCGCCGCCACCACTTCCCCGGAGAGAAACACAATCTGATTGAGGACTGCATCGGCAAATACGCGCACGGAGGTTTCGCCGCGTACGTAGTTCCCGCCGGAAAGAATTCGCACCACATAATCTTGACCGTCAGCAATTTGGCTCGTCAATTGCTCGACTTCCACATTGGTAATTTGAATCACGGGTTCGCTAGGGGGGGCTTCACCCGGACTTAAGATCGCACTTAAGGCGCTGCGATTGGCTTCATTCAGCAGGGCTTCAATCACCTCTGTGGCTCGATCGGGTGCGGGAATGCGAACCACCCCAGAGGCTAAAATTTGACCCCGTAATAGGGCAACGTTGCCTTGGCGCAAGCCTTGATAGTCCTGGTAGTAGCGTTCTAGGATGCGGACTTGGCGTTCTAAAAGCCGCTGCTGATCTTCAAGTTCTCCGAGGCGTCTTTCGCCTTGGGCAATCATGGCGGTACGTTCGGCAATTTCGCGATCGCGTTCTTCTAGGGCTTTGTTACGGGCTAGAATTTCTTGGTCGCGTTCGGCCAAATCGCGATCGCGTTGAGCAATTTCTTGGTCGCGCTGGGCAATTTGTTCGCGCACGGCGTCCCGCTGTTGAATTAAATCTTGGCGTTCGGCTTGCAGTTGAGCAATGTCTTGACGCAGGTTTGCTGCCTGTTGGGTGACATCTTGCAGCCGCCCTTGGGCTTGTTGAAACCGATTGGTGAGTTCTCTTTGTTCGCGTTGGGTTTCCCGAAATTCTGCTTCTAGGCGGCTAATTTGTTCCTCGGTTTCTGCGAGTTGGGCTTCGGTTTGGGCGCGCTGTTCTAAAACGCTTTCTAGCGCTTCATTGGTTTCATTGAGTCGGGTTTGGGCTTGGGCTTGCTCTGTTCTGGCTTCAATCAGTTCGTTTTCGATTTGAGTTTTTGGCGGTGAACTTCATCGAGTTCTTCGCGGGCGCGTCGGAGGTTGCGCTGGGTTTCGTCATATTCAAAAACACCCCGACGCAGCGGTTTGCTGGTGGCGAACAAAATTCCCAGGGTCGATCCGGAAATCAGAACGCCAGTGACGATCGTAATTAAAACCGCCGTGTCGCGGGGTCGGAGATTGAATAAGCTGAGTCTGGCTTTGCCTACTTTTGTGCCAATGCGATCGCCGAGAGTGGCCAGAACCCCTCCCAAGACTAAAATCGCCACGATCAAAATAATACCGATGGTCATAGGCAGCTATAGCAAGTCCAGATACAGCCTATCCCCAGCGGAGGCAAAAAGGACAAGGAAAACCCGAAAAATGACAACAAACCTAGGTAAATTGTTGACTCAGCGCCACAGGATTGTGAACGGTGATTTTTTTCTTGTGAATGGAAATCATTTTTTCCGATCGCAAGTCGCCCAGCAATCGCGTCACGGTTACGCGGGTTGAACCGATGGCTTCGGCGATCGCCTGATGGGATAACTTCAAGTCGATTGTAATCCCTTCTGGGCTAGGCACTCCAAAATCGCGGCACAAAATCAACAGAAAACTCACCAGGCGCGATCCCATATCCCGATGTGCCAAGGTTTCAATCATCATTTCGGTTTGTAAAATCCGAGAGGAAAGACCCTGTAGCATCAGCATGGACAATTCGGGATTTTCCTTGAGGGCTTTTTCGACTTGCTCGATGGGTAGGGACAGCAACTCAACCGGGGTAAACGCGACAGAATGATAAAATCGGTCCGACTTATGTCCAGTAATCAGCGATAACACCCCGAAAACGCTGTTCTCGCGCAGCAAGGCGACGGTAATTTCTTCACCGGCTTCATAAACTCGCGATAGCTTGACGGCCCCTTTGAGTAAAAAATAGACTCTTTCTGCGGGATCGCCTGGAAAGAAAATTGTTTTTCCCCGCTCAAACGTTTCAACAACGGGCGGATAAACACCGCCACTGAGTTGACGGAATACAGATGCTAGCGGTCTATCGTCAGTCACTACCATATCTTTCGCCTTAACCGTTGCTCCGGAATTTCCCCTAGTTGATGGATGAACGCCTCTGCGATGTCTTTGGCGTTGGACAAAAGTGTATCAGCTACGAACAAATTGCACTTTGAAAACACTTAAACCTACTCCTGAACGGTTTTTTGTGCCTGGTGTTACAGAAAATTTGTCTGATTTCCAGCAAACCGAATTCCGCTACTTTGCAAGGGAGAGAAGAAAAAACTCCTCGCTTGATGGGTGTCAGGAGTCCCAATTAAGGTAAAGTGCCAGAAGGGTAATTGCCATTTCATAGGTCAGGCTGGCATTTGCTAGCGATCGCGGATGCTCAAGCTCACCCAACTTGTAGCACAGAACACCCTTGTTGAACTTGACCCCTAATTTAACCTAAAATCAAACCGCTATGTTGGACTTGTCCGGAAAAAATGCCCTGGTTACAGGGATCGCTAATAACCGCTCTATTGCGTGGGGAATTGCCCAACAACTTCACAAAGCCGGGGCAAATATTGGGGTTAACTATTTGCCCGACGAAAAAGACCGCTACAAAAAGAAAGTTGAAGAACTCGTTGCTCCCCTCAATCCTAGCCTGATTGTGCCCTGTAACGTGCAGGAAGATGACCAAGTGCAGGCGATGTTTGCCGCCGTTCAAGAACAATGGGGACGCCTGGATATCTTAATTCATTGTTTGGCGTTTGCTGGCAAAGATGAACTCAGCGGTGAATTTAGCCAAACGACGCGCCAGGGGTTTATGACGGCGCTAGAGATTAGCACTTTTTCTTTAACCCAACTGGCAGCAGCCGCTAAACCGTTAATGACTGAAGGCGGGAGTATTATTACCCTAACGTATCTGGGTGGGGTAAAGGTGATTCCCAACTATAACGTGATGGGCGTCGCGAAGGCGGGTTTGGAATGCAGCGTGCGCTATTTGGCTTCAGAAATGGGGCCGCATAATATTCGAGTGAATGCGATTTCCGCCGGCCCGATTCGGACGTTGGCGTCTTCGGCCGTTGGCGGTATCCTGGATATGATTCATCATGTGGAAGAAACGGCTCCCCTGCGCCGAACCGTGACGCAGACTGAGGTAGGAAATACAGCCGCGTTCCTCAGCAGCGACTTGGCAAGCGGGATTACAGGTCAGACGATCTATGTGGATGCCGGATATGAAATTATGGGAATGTAGTCTTTGATTTCTGGCTCTATCGGTTAGGGTTGTACTATGCCCTAACCTGGCTGATATTTCTAAATTATGCAAACTAGCGATCGCCCTTCTACTGCTCCTATTGCTCAAACTCGTAGCGCTTCGGTTCATCGCGTCACGGGGGAAACGGATGTTTATGTGTCGATTAATCTCGATGGTCAAGGCCATTGCGATGCGAAGACGGGAGTTCCGTTTCTCGACCACATGTTACATCAAATTTCGTCGCACGGGTTGGTCGATTTAGAGGTGAAAGCGACGGGGGATATTGAAATTGACGATCACCACACGAATGAAGATGTGGGAATTACCCTCGGTCAAGCGTTGGGGAAAGCGTTGAGCGATCGCAAGGGGATTGTCCGCTTTGGGCATTTTATCGCACCGTTGGATGAGTCGTTAGTCCAGGTATCGCTCGATTTTTCTGGTCGTCCTCATCTGAGTTATGGCTTAGAAATTCCCACGCAGCGCGTCGGAACTTACGATACGCAGTTGGTTAGAGAGTTCTTTGTGGCGGTGGTGAATCATTCTCAGATGACGCTGCATATCCGTCAACTGGATGGAATTAACTCCCATCACATTATTGAGGCGACGTTTAAGGCATTTGCAAGAGCTTTGCGGATGGCGGTGGAAATCGATCCGCGCCGCGCTGGTCATATTCCTAGTTCTAAGGGGATACTGTAGGAGTCCCTAGGGCTTGACAAAATTTAGATTTTGTGTAATTTACACAGCCTTCCCGCTTTGTCTTGAGGGCGAATTTTACTGCTATCGTGGAATAGATAGCGCCCTAGCTTCCTACCTAATAAGACTTGCTGGCGATCGCTCTCGTAAGGTTGGTATATTGCTTTTATGCCCGCTAAGGATATTTTTCACAATACCGTTCGGCTGGCTTTAGAGAAAGAGGGCTGGGTAATTACGGACGATCCCTTGTATCTCAAAGTGGGTGGGACTGAAATGTATATCGATTTAGCAGCAGAATCGCTCATTGCTGCTCAAAGAGGAGATCGAAAAATAGCTGTAGAAATTAAAAGCTTTTTGCGAGAATCTGAATTAACTGAGTTTCACTTAGCGTTAGGACAATTTCTTAACTATCGTTTAGCTTTGAAACAAGTATTCCCCGAAAAAATGCTCTACTTAGCTATTCCTATAGACACTTACGATACCTTATTTAGCCGCTTATTTATTCAAGACTCGATAGCAGAATATCAGATTAAGCTACTGGTGTTTGACCCCGATAAACAAGAAGTTGTGTTATGGAAACGTTAAGCTATCGCCAAGTCATCCAAGACCTTTTGCAAGCCCGCGCCATGAATCATAGCGAAGATGGAGTTGAGGTAGAACTTATTTTCGACCGAGAACGCGATCGCTATTTAGTCATGCTGGTGGGCTGGCACAATCAGAGACGAGAATATAGTAGCTTGATTCATATCGACATTAAGGATAGCAAAATTTGGGTTCAAAGTGATGGCACAGAAACCGGAATTGCCAATGAATTAGTTAAGGCAGGGATTCCTAAACAAGATATTGTTTTAGGTTATAAATCTCCCTTTAAGCGACAATTTACTGAATATGCAATTAATTAACGCAACGTTTTCAAAGCCCTAATTCCCTTTTTAAGCAATGCTTCCCCGTTTGCGAGTTTCTTTGTAAGAAATTCCTACATTTTTTAAGCCAGCTTTAATCATTTGCTGCTCTAATAGGGTAAAGAAGCGAGCGCGATCGCCTCCTCTGACTACCGCTTGATTGTGGGCTTCTGCTAACGCTACGGGGTAGCCATAACCCTTTTGCACTTGGGCGAGGGTTAAACTTAAAGCACAATCGAGTAATGAGGCATCTTCGGCTACCCATTGGGGAAACTCGACGCGGGCAATTTCTGTCCCTACATGGACGTAGCAGAAATAGATGGCTTGTTCGCCATAACGATCGAGAATGCGCGCCGAACTGCGCCACAGGCCGCTACGTTGTCCGGGTTGGAGTAAATTAGACCAAATTGCCGTATCCCGCAGGGGTTGGAAGACTTGACAAGGGGCCTCATCGGTGATGCCGTTGCAGTGTAGGGCGCAGTTGGGGACATTATGGGGACAAGCTTCGAGGCGGAGGAAGTTTAGCGCCTCGCTGTTGCGCGAAGCAGAGAGATAGCCAACAAAGGGGATGCGGAGGGCTTGTAGGGCCTGCCAAGCTTCTAGAATGGGGGGAAGAATGCGATCGCGGGCATCTATTGGGAGTGGGTCTAAAAACCAATAAATCAGCGAACCATCCACCATTGCTAAAGCCGGGGTTGAGTGGAAGTCTGTCTGGGTTGCGAGTTCCGCCAAAGAAGCCGCCTCGGAAACGGTACGGCGATAACTCATCCACTCTTCGGTGCGAATTCCCCATTGACGGGAGGTATACAAGTCTTCCGGGCGGTAGAAAATTTCCGGTAGGCTATCGAGGAGAGGATAGCGATTTTGACCGTAGTGAAGGATAACGCGACCGACGTTGATTAAATAACAATAGGCGATTTCGTGATGGCTGGGGGCAATTTGCGACCCATCGGTGGCGAAAACGGTGTGTAGGGAAGGTGGCGGACTAATGTCAATGCAGGTTTCAATGGGTTCTAGGGGAGTGGCGGCGCTAAACCCGATGGCATGATGCCAGGTTTGTTGAATTTCGACGAGTTCGTCCTGTTTCTGACTGACTTGCGCTAGGTAGCGATAGGCGCGTTCGAGGCGCTGGCGGTTCGCCGTGGCTTCCTGGGTTAAGTGCTGGCTGATGCCTTGCATTTGTCCGGCAAGTTTGGTCAGATCGAGCATGGGACCGCCTTGGGGTTAAATGGGTTTGGCGACGGGTCGCCACTGGGCGAAATCTTGGCTAAATTGCTCTAAGGACAACAGATGGATGCGGGGAGAGTCGCCAACAGAGTCGCGTTCGGTTTGGGTGTTATATCCCCAGTCTGCCAAAAAGAGGGCGACATCCCACAAATCGGCTTGCTTCTGTACGGATTGTAAGGTTTTGAGACGGTCTTCAACAAACCAGAGTTTTTCGCCGGTGGTGCTTAAGCTTCGCAGAATTTCATGTTTGGGGCGATCGGTGCTTTTGCCGTAAATTTGTTGTTGGGGAAGGTCAATTTGTTGTTGTTGCAGTAGGGTACGGACGAAGCGTTCTTCCTTGGTGGTGATGATGAAGAGTTGTATGGGGGTAGAAAGGAGCGATCGCACTTTATCCACAACGCCGGGAAAGAAGCGATGATAGCTTAACCAGTCCATTTCATCGCTAGCAATCCAAGTATCGCGCTGAGTGTCTAAAGTAACTTCTAGGGTTTTGGGTTTCAGGTCTTCTGCTTCTAGGATCTGCTGAACGACGTTGGGCCAGTCTTGGAGGATGTCTTCTTCGGGATAGCCTAGAAAAATGGCCCGCAAGAGGATCGGCATTTCCCAACCCGTTTCAATCACAGGCCGCAGGCGATAGAAGACGGGGGCTAAATCTTCGGGGGGTTCGCTTTTAGAGGGCATCCAAATCTGTCGATAGGTGCGCCAGGTGGTTTGGAAATATTCCTGCAAACCATCGCATAGCACGCCATCAAAGTCTAAAGCCAATATTCCGGGCGTTTCAGAAGACATAGAACCTCAACTTGCGACGGAACTCTTATGGCACTACCTTGAGGTTGGCTTTGGTGTTGTGCGATTAAACTGGGGTGCTAGGATTCGAACCTAGGAATGGCGGAACCAAAATCCGCTGCCTTACCGCTTGGCCACACCCCATTGACTGAGCCTTTGATATCATAACGCCACCCTCCCCTGGTTTGTCAAGGGGTTTGTTGAAAAAGTTTGGGCGGGGGCTATTGGCGTTCGTAGGAGTAGATATCGCCGGGTTGTTGAAACAGGATCTGCGATCGCGCTGTTAACTGTGCGATGTCCTCTGGTGCGATCGCGCCATGCATCGCTTCCACATTTTTCTGCATCTGTCGCCGATCTAACGTCACCCCAGAAATAACACCCCCCACGCCTGGTTGCTGTAAAACCCAGTTCAGCGCCACCTGAGCAATGGTTAAATGATATTTTGACCCAACGGTGGCTAAATCTTCCAACAGGGCTAAAACGGGCGACCAACCCCCATGTTCGCGAATCATACTACTGTAGTAGAATCCGCGAGCGTGCGATCCTTGATTGGGTGGAGACTGCACTCCCCGAAACTTATCAGACAAGTAGCCACCCGCCAGCGGGCCGTAGGGTAACAAGCCGATATGATGGTCTAAGCAAAGCTGTTGCATCCCATTTTCCACCCGCCGATCGATGAGGCTATATTGAACTTGGTGATAGCGAATGGGCGCAAGTTGCAAGGCTTGTTTCAGCATGGAGGTATTAAAGTTTGTTACCCCTAATGCCCGAATTTTCCCTTGTTCAACTAGCTGATTAAAGGTTTCAAAGGTTGAACTAAAATCGAGTTGGGGATTATGCCAGTGAACCTGCACGCAATCTAGGCTACTCTGCTTGAGATAGCGTAAAGAGGTTTCAACTTTATTACGGACTTGGCTGGGGGTAGGGACTTCTCCAAAAAAGACAGCTTTGGTAAAAATTGTGCAGTCTCGCCCTTTCAATAACCGCCCAATTAAGCTTTCACTACGTCCATAAATATCGGCGGTATCAAAGCAGCGCAACCCTAATGCTAAGTAGGTATCTATTGCACGTTCAATTTCGGCTTCGGTAAGGCTTTTCCAACTGCGATCGTCCAGTTGCCAGCATCCCACGATCAGGGAATGGGGAATCTCGATTTCTTCAGCTTTCATGTAAACCAATCAACAAGGTTCGGGCTTGGGTGTGTGTAGGGAGGGAATCCGGCTATTTTATTGTTCATGCTCCCTGTTTCACTGTCAAGCCCCAGTCTCCGGAAGTTTTGAAAAGGTTTTCTCTCTCCCTGATTAATGCTTTTCTCTTTTTCCATCCCTATTAGGGATTAGATGAAATTGCAATGCGGCAACCCAGAAGCCTTGGTGTATTTAGTTTTCCAGGTACCGATGCGCGAGCGATGAGTCAAAGATAGCATACCCTGGGGGAACAGACAAGCCTCAGAGCCTGAAAGCCTTACCCTGTAAAGGGCGCGGGCATCTTTGAGAGAACAAACGCTGAAAACCTTAGCCAGAGAGGGTATAGAAGAACTTGGGGATAACCGCAAAATCTACACCCTCCCCCTCGCGCACTTAGGCGAAGAAAGCTACCTCATCGCGAGGCATTTCGCCGCCGATGCGTTCCACCTTTCCCTGACAGCAGCCACAGAGGAAATAGAAACGGATGCTATCGGTGTCGGCTTGGATCAGTTTTTGTAGGCGCGATCGCAATCTAGCATACTCAGTCCGATCCAGCGAACACTCAAAAATACTATATTGCACCCATTGTCCGTAAGACTTGAGAATCTTGTGAATCTTGGTTCGGCGCTTATCCTCAGAGATATCGTAGGACACCACAACAAACATTGTCCTATCCCTCCTATTTCCTAACCAGGGGCGGATATTGGTCAATTTCTCCCATTAGGTACTTCGCCAATAGCCTCGCCTGAATTTCAAACGCCTCTTGATAAGTACACTGTCTTCCCATTACCGGATGCTTGAACTTTGACTGCTTCTTCTCTTCGTACATCCGCAAGAATATCTTTAAGCCATCTGGGGTTAGGGATACCGCGCCGCTAATCGGTTCGGCGGTAAAGTCGGAAGGGGTGAGTTTCTGATTGTTAATGGCGTTAAAGACAACCGCATCCACCACTAACGGGCGAAACTCTTCCATTAAATCCAACGCTAACCCCGGTCTGCCGTAACGTTCGACATGGAGATATCCTAAATAGGGGTCAAACCCGACAATATTAATCGCCCCTTGGATATCGTGGCGCAAGAGAGCATAGCCAAAACTCAATAACGAGTTTACCGGATCGGTAGGGGGACGGCGACGGCGGCCGGGAAAATGGAAGAGGGTGTTTTTAATCGACTGGGGAAAACAACCAAAATAGGCTGCACTTCCGGCCCCTTCCAAACCGCGCAACGAGTTAATAGAATGGGTGGTATCAATCGGCGCGATCGCATCTTCTAGCCGCTGTATCCCCCGTTGCAAATCCAATTCTGGGGCTTCTCGCTGGCGACGCAATAGGGCAATGCGATAATTTTTGAGTTTTCCGCGCACAAACCCCCGCACCGCCCCTACAGCCCGTTCCGACTCGCCAGAAGCTTCCCACTGGGCAGCCCGCACAAAGATATTTTTGGTCATTTCCGGTTCCAAACGTCCTAAATAACGCCCTGTCGCCATCAAAAAACTGAGGGGAATGCGCTTTTCTAGCAACTCCATCACCACCGCAGGCGAAACCGTCGCCCTTCCCAAAACCACCACCCCATCCACTTTAATCAGGGGTACGTCTAACAGCAGTTGCTTATTGGCTTTCACCGTTATCCGTTCGTCCGTTTTGCCAATAAACGCATCTTCATGGGTAATGTAAACTGTTCCCATCTGTCGAACTCCTGGGTTTATTCCACCGCTTCTTGATATCGCCGAACCTTATCCTTGGCTTGGGGCAAACATTGGGAGTAGAGACTGCAACCCCGACAGCGCGGCGTATATACTGCTTCCGGTCGCTTTCCGGTGGTGAAGAGTTGTACAATTTCGCTAATGAGTGCGATCGCCCGTTCTCGCAACCCAGCATCAATCTCCACTAACTGACGCTGGTGGGAAGCCGCATAATAGACATAGCCGCGACTCACCGTTGTTTGTGTCATCTCTTCTAAACACAACGCCTGGGCGCAGACTTGCATCGCATCATTCTCCCACTCGCCCTTATCGCCCCGCTTATACTCCACCGGATAGAATTGCCCATCCGTCTCCTCAATCAAATCTGCTTTCCCTAATAATTGGTATTGTTCCGACTTCAACCAAATCGAACGAACCTGATAAGTTTCCCCCCGATTTTCTGCTGAAAGCGTATGCACCCGTTCGTGCAAACTGGTACCCTCAATTGTGTATTGGTTATCCACAAAATCTCCGATACAAAACATCCGCCAGCAGCGATGCGGACAATAGGCATAGTGATTCAGTGCTGCTATCGGTACATAATCAAAACCGTCCATCAGCATATCCTTACAATTCAATTGTGCAATTCAACTCTGTTAAATTCGCCGAAGCATTCCCATTCCCATCGGCGTTTTTCGTCCAATTCCGCAATACATCGCAAAGTCCGCTAGCGTGTTAATTTGTTTAATCGTTTGGGGTTCCACATCCCCAAAAATCCGAAAACTAATAGTTCCCACGCAGCCGATAAACTTACTCCGCGCATCCTTGACAATCTCAGTATGAATATCAAAGAAACTGGGAAATACCGAGTCTAAAGAAATCTCTTCAAACGGCATCCCGCTATACTGGTTCCAGCGCCGCAGCAAACTATTAAATACCAAGTCTCGCGTTGGCAAAGCGCAGTCATAATGCATTTGGCGAAAAGCCGCAGGCGTACACAAAACAAAATCTATTTGCCTCGCTTCATCCGAAGCGTTTTCGTACAATTCTGCATAGGTGGAAAAGTTCGCCCAAGGCTGGGTAGATTGAGGCGTTCCCAAAATACTGGTAATAAATAAATCTGCTGGTCCCAAATGCCAAGGATGTTCGGGGTTAAGATTTAGCCACAGTTGATTTAAATGCCCAAATAAGACATCATCTAACAAGGAAATTCGCCACCAACAAGGCGCACTCGCCGGAATCGGTTGTCGATGTTCGCATTGCAGAAAATCATTGCGATAAGAACCTTTTTTAACTTGTAATGGACTCAATGAAAAGGCTTTATCCGCCTGTTGATCGTGCAAGTAAGTTCCTAAGTCGCGATCTACAGAACTTACCAGATTTAAAAACAAGGCGTGAAAATGTTTCCCCTGCAAGTAACCGGGCGGAATCGGAGAAATAGGTACAAGATTGAGAACAAGACTGTAGGGCATAATAATGTACTCAGACAGAAGAATTACAGAAAGTAAAGATTGGGGGTAGCCTATTAATCGCAGCTAACCCCCTGATTTCTATCCTCCAAAGTAAAACTGCATTCGTGCTGGAATTTGAATCTTTTCAGCAGTTCCTTCAAAATTATAGAAATCTCCACGCATCCGCACATTCCGAATCAAACTGACAGGTGGCATATTGATCGTGTCATAGCTAATCACCTGATGGGTAAACATCACATCCAGGGGATTTAGAGGATAAGGACAAGTGAACTCTTGATTTTGATTGCGCTTGGGCTTAGGTAATTCCACAACCTTGAGTTCAGCTTTACTCGCCCACTTTCCTAAACGAACCCACTTGGGCAGCTTTAACTCCTTTTCAGAAATAATAAAAAATTCAAACTGACTTTCGGGTGCAATTTCTTTAGTTCGCCCAAAGCCCGGAATGTTTTTCTGAGTTTTCTCCATCTCAACATGGTAGTTATTGTTGGCATACTTCCAAGTATTGAGAGTAGAAGAATGAAAGAGCGATCGCGCGGGTGTCACGTAAATATTTTGCTGATTCAAAGGCGTTAAATGCACCTTGTATTTAGGAATTTGTTCGGGACAGAAATAGCAATAGGAATCTTCTAAAGCAACAGTTGTTCCATGAACTTCACTATCTACTAATCCTAGGGCATAACAGAGGGCATAGTTATGAATAGCCGCTTCTGTTTCATACAATCGTCCAATCTCGCGAGTTGCATAGTACAAACTGTCATGCAACTCTAGCTGACAGCGATAGATAGCAATCATAAAAGTTATTCCGCCGAAGTTGCGGCTCCTTTCTTACTGCCCTTTTTGCTTTTTTCAGAAGTCGTCTTTAAAATATACTTCTGGGCATATTGAGTTGATTCTACATTGGCTTGATTCAACAATTCTCTAAGCTGAGTTTCGTTGCTGGTAATTGTTTTAACTTCGGTCAAAAGAGAGGTTAAAGAATCACCGATAAAATCAGTATGGGGGATGCACTCTTCAGCCATAAGTACAGAAATAGCTTCTTGAGCAGCACTTAAAACATCATCTTCATTTAAAGGATCGGGCGCTTGAATTTGACCTCTATCCGCCATCAGGTCATAAACTTTTTGCGTCCAACGCAGATTACTAACAATTTCGCCATCTGCGAAAATGACACCGACTAGTTCATTCCGAACGCGTCCTGTTCGAGTTGTTTGTGCGCCATAATGCCGAGTTCTCAGTATATTATTGAAAACATACAAAAAACCGGCTTCAGTTGGATCTTTTAGCGTTATAATACTCGGAAAAAATACTTGTGGTAGAATGTGATCTTGACTGTTGATTCGGCTTGTTACCTCTCCTTGACGGCTCATGGTGCCATTTTCAAAAGGAGCATTGAGAGTAAAGTTTAAGTGAGAATCGTCAAAAGGGGTAATAGAATAGGCTGTGTCTACTACAACTTTTGATTTTTCAGAACCAGAGTCCCCAATTGCAAAGCCATAAAGAACGCAGTCAGGTGTTGTCTTACTAAAATCAACATTATAATCGCACTTTTCCCAATCTCCGATTTGATAATTCCGCAGCAATTCTCGTCCTGTAAGTCTTTCAGGAGTTGATTGTTTGCGTTTAAACATGGCTAGACGACTAATCGTTTCGTGATGATTGATTCCAGCCCGAACTCTTGCTTTATTGAGTTCGCCATCCGTTTGAAATAAGGGGTAAGATTCAGTCACTCGAATCGTAACAAAGTGAGCATATTTGCCCATCGGTTTAGCTGGAATTTCGCTGTGAAAAAACTTTTGATCGACTGATTTAAGCAATGACATGATGAAATCTCCTAGAGTGAGTCTGTACGTAATAACCTTGTTAGTTCAAATCTTGTAGAGGATTTAGCTAAAAGTTTAGGATAAATCCAAAAAGAGAGTTTAAGGGTTGGATTCGTCATTTTCAGCATCCTCTTCCTCAACAACCTCAATTCCTTTAGCTTTGCGATCGCGCCATTCTCGATCTTCTTCTAAGCGATAAAGATAGTCACAGGTGTCGCGAATTAAATTGAGTTGCATTCCTGCTAAACGAGCGCGATCGCCTTTAAAGGTTTCTGCAAAAATTACCTCAACAAAATACTTAGCAAATTCATAGACAGCTTGTCTCTCCTCTTCAGAATTTAATGCAGGTTTCCATTTTCCGTCTACAAGAGTAAATGTAGGTTTTCCTTCTGCTGTTTTACGGCGTACATTTGTCATCAACTTAGCAATTCTAGCAGCAACGACATCTGTTAAAGATTGAGTATCGTTAGCTAAAGCTTTATCAACTTTGAGAATGACATCGGCTGCTTCATCAATCGGTTTAAGAACAGCATTCGGTTTAGCAAATTGGCTTTTAGCACGGTAGAAGCGACGGTACAGTTGAGTGAGTTCTCGCAATTGGTTCATAGCTTTTCCTTTAGGATCGAAACAGGAGTAGAAATACTGATACAGTTGAATCTTGGCAATGGGTGCTGTATCCCAATCCAACTTACGGACTAATTTGCTCAGGTAATGAAAAACATACAAAGGGCTAGTTTCTAAATCGCGTGCTAAATCTGATAACTTTCCCCAGTCAGGATTACCGTCTTTTTTACGATTGACCTCTAAATGAATGCAATACGCAGCACTCAGCGCATTCAAGGGGGAAAACCCTCGTTCTCTTGACAAAATACGATCTAAACGATACTCATCTTGCTGAATTAAAGAGCGAATGGCTTGATGTTCGCCGTCAAGGATGGTCGTTTTTTCAAAATCAGCACCACTGATATAAGGGGGAACAGGGGATTCTGAAACTACAGCTTTTACATCTAAAATGAGAGGCAAAGCTAAAGCTAACCAAGCAGGCATGACCCAAGATTCTGTATCAGTCGCATCTTTGCCAGGAGGTAAGGCTAAGAAGAAGAAAGTTAGAGGTTGATTGGGAGGGTAACTAATTTTGAAAGTCCGGTCATTTTCAGGTTGCAAATCTTCCTGAATTAACAATGAATCTACCTGCTGATAGTTATTTGCTGTAAAATTTGCAACTTGTTGGTCTGAAACTAAATGTTTGCGAATATCTGCATCAAATCGGGTTCTGGCTATCCAGGCATAAGCTTTTTGTAAAAACTTATTGGTTTCTGGTGTAAAAAAATAAGCAGGATAAAGATAAAGATAGCGATATTTACGGCTTTCAAAATCCCCACCTGTGGCATTGGTTTGATTCATTAAAATTTGCCTCAACATAATCTCTATAGACCAGATTGAGCAAATTTGTCGCTTTGCTGCTTGAGCATTAAATAAAATTTGACGATTACTATAAACTTGAGGAGCAAATAAAGTAGCTGACTCCATTTGCTCAGTTACTGTGAAAGAAGAACTTGACATTGCACACACATTTTCTCGTCCTCTTCCTGTGATTTTTGCTGCATTATATCGACTAAGTGCAATCAGGAAAGGATCAATTTCTGGTTTATTAACGGCACCTGTAGGTAACGAAACAATCCAGCTAACATAAGTTCGTAAGTCATCCCACCCATCTGCTAAGGTAAACTCGCCTACAATCGGTTGAATACAATGAGCGGCATGACAAACCATATCGGTCATTTTTTGGCGAACTTGATTATCCTCTAGACCTTTGTTGAGTTCAATATATTTTGCTGCTAGATAATACCAATCTAAAGGAACTCCTCCTGTTTTTTTGAGAGATTGAATAGCTCTGACTGCAACAAGTTCATGTGCCAACCCTAAGTATTCAGCTAGCTTATGAGTTAAATCTAGCTCTGGTAAACTTTGGCGGACATTCTTAGACAACTGTTTTTGGTAGTTATTAAACTTATTCTGCCATTCACCCCAAACTTTTCGGCAAATGACATCTCCAAATTCGGCTAATCTGTCTATGCGATAGTCGTCCTGAAACTCTAACTTAAATTCAGATGAAAGCTCTCCAGATTTTTGGAAATTTTGCAAACTTTCACTTCTTTTCTGGGCTGAAGATGCTTTAGTGCTAGAAATGAGTTTGCAAGCCGCATCAACGCTCACTTCCATTAATTCAATTGTATTAAAAAATAACCAATAATAATCAGCAAACTTGAATCCTTTGCCATCTCGGCTGAATCCAATCGTTCTTTGTTTTAGTCGTTCTGCACAAAGGGTTTTAATTTTTTGGATCGCTTGTTCAGGAAGCTCTTGAGTTTTGACTTGGGTAGCATCTGCTTTCACCAAGTAAACAACTCCATCCGGCAAATAAAGAAGAGGAGTATAGTTTTCTTGAAGATGCATGTCAATTAAGGTATTGTTAATGATATTGGTTAACACGCCTCGATTATCCGAAAGGGAGTGATAACTAAACTTGAGTTGATGATTGCTCAAATCACCAATAATGCTGGGTAGACTACCTGCATCAATATCGCTAGGATGCTTAATGACTGAAGCAAACCGATCGGATAATTTCACTAAATTTGCTAACGTGCCTCTGACTCTACCATCAAGTTGGGTTTGCAAGCCGCGAATATCTAAACCTAAATCGGCATCGTATTTATCTCCGGCATTATGAGCTAGCCAAACAATATCATTAACCTCAGATTCCCAGTTATCTCCTAGAAATCTGTCTAAACCGAATTCTTGGGCTTTTTGCAAGACGTAATTGCGCCCGAAGTTCGGAGCCTCATGCTTGTGCGGGGGATCTTTTCGCCAATCTCGCTGCTCAAATCGGTTATCTGGATCGTTAGCTTGCAACCAAATTGGATAATCGGGAAATTTGTCAAAATCATGCAGAATATAGGCAGCAACAAATAAACGCACTTCTCGTTCTGAACAATTCCGTTTAACTGGGTTAGTCTCTACCGTGCTTTCTCTAAGAGCTTTAGCAATCCTGTAAGTTGGCAACAGCCCATTCAGCAGATGAGAAATAAACGATTGATCGTGCTTGCTACGCTCAACATTTTTACCTTCTGCGCGTCTATCTTCAGTAAATTGTCCTCCTTTAGCAGTGGCACCCACTAATCGATAAATTAAGTTAGGGAGAACGTTTTCTGCAAAAGATTGAAGAATGCGATCGCTCTCATTGCCGTCTGTCTCTAAAATTGCTCGTTTGAAAAGTTTAACAGTTAAAAGCTCAGGCTTTTCAACTTGTTCATTCTCTTCCTCATCAGAATTTAGCCATTGATACAGCTCGTCTTCGTTCATTCTTTTGCACCTTCTGATTTAATAGATTGATATTGTTGAATTCTTCCTGGTTGAACGATCCATAACCTTCCTACAACTTCTGCTTGTTCTAATCCAAGAATTAATGTTTCAATCGCTTGCAACAATTCTGCGAAAGTGGCTTGTGAGGACAAACGAATCACAATAATTCCTGCATAGTCAGAAGGATTAAATCGCAGGCGATTTCCAAATCCTCGATCCAAAGTCACTAAACATCTCTCTTCTTCACCGCAGATACTTGCTAGCTCAATGTCTGGTGTTGAAGTTAAACTTTGTTTTCGGACTGTTGCTACATCATGTCCTGCAAGGCGGAGTTTAGTAACAACTCGCAAACTTCCTAAATTTTCATCCAGTTTAATTCTTATCAACTTTCTACCTACTAATTGCTAATTGGAATTTCTATATAGTCATTCCTCGTCATTTCAGCACCATAAGCAATACAGGCTAAAACATCCTCTTTTTCAATTCCTGGGTATTCTTCCAAAATTTGCTCAATGGTTTCTCCCCCAGCCAAAAGATCTAGAATTAAAGAAACCCAAATTCGATGACCTCGAATACAAGGCTTTCCAAAACAGATATTAGGCTCGATAGAAATTCTCTGAAGTAAGTTTTGTGTTGTCATGGACAGAACCTCAAATTAAAGGTAAACTATCTAAAATAAGTTTTTAGCGAGCTAACAGATCCATCCTTCATCTTCTTGGGGTTTCCAGTGCCAAATTAGAGTTTCTAACAGTAACGCGGATTGACCAAATGCAATAGTATAAGGTGGGTTTCTATCTTCCATACAATCGCTGAGAGAGTAAGCTTGGAAATGAATGGGTAAGCCTAATTTAGCGCGTAGAGTTGAGCGATTTCGATCGGACACAAAACAGACTAAATCTCGTCGCCGCAATGCTCCACTAATCTGATTGATTCCTGCGGTAGCTTCTAATCCTTTAAGAACTTGTACTTTACCTGATTTAGCAATTTCACTTAAATCCTCTCTTGAGCAGTAAAACTTCCAGTCTTCTCTAACTTCTCGATATCCTGTTAATTTTAAATAACATAAAGCCCGCTCGAAACGATTGATTGATAAGCCAGCTTTTTTGGCTTCGTTAATGAAAGATTCTTTATCTACCCACTGATAGATAAAATTACTCAGAATACTAGGAAGATTGTAGATTTTGTAGCGTTCTTGTTCGGGTTCATCTGGATTAGTTGTATCATAAATTCCACAGTCTAGTTGACTGCTTCCTCGAAAGCTCCTTACTTCTTCAATAATCTTTTTCTTGCTTTCCTTGATGCAATGAAAAAGCTGTGCATATTTTTGCTTTAAGCTGATGCCTAATGCTTTCTGAATATCTACCTCAAAGCGGTTAGCAGCTTCGGGATATTGAGCTTTCATGTTTCCCTTGTTTAGCTCTAAATGCACGCAAGCTGATTGAATACCTCCCCATCGCTTGGGATATTGCTTAAACTCGTTGATATAACCATAATGAGCGCGAATGATGTTAGAAAAAGTAATGCGATCGCAAATATCGCCGTTTTGTAGTGGATGTTTATCGACCTCAAACAAGCGCTCTACAATAAAGTTGGGCAAAAGTGCATACGCTTGATAGGTATCAAATCCTCCATGTCTACCTAACCTCCCAAAGCGTTGAATAAAATTACCTGCATCTGCGGCTTCAAATACTAAAAAATTAATTTTAAAGTCTACTCCAACATCAATAGTAGAAGTACCTAGCAATAAATCTGCTTCTTCCACCGATTTAGATTTTTCTGTTTCACCTGTTAAGCCTGTATTCTCTCTAACTTTTAAGCCCAAGGGTGCAAAGAGTTCTTGAAATTTAGGTAACAACTTTTTCACAGCCGCAATTGAGTTTAAAATAATTGCCCCCTTACTCTCTGTGTTTTCTTGAAAAAACCGTAGAATAATTGTTTCAGCGTTTTCAACAATCCAGTTATAGTTAGAGGATAGGCTAGGCTCCAAGTTTCTAGGAAAAATGAGATCCACAGGAAAGTTTATTTGTCGCCAACCTTCTTCATTTGTAAATTTGTAAGCTTCTTGACTGACTGGATCGATAATATTATATCTTAAGCCAATATTACTTAAAAACTCTTGTAATAACTCGTTAGGGGTAGCCGATAAAAACAGGAATTTTTTACCTGGAGTTGTATGCTTAATGAGTAAAATAGCGTTCAAGATATTAGTAATTTGAGGTGAAGAAAAGACATGAAATTCATCAAAGATAAACAAATTGTAATTATTATCAATTTTTTGAAAGAGTCGATCGGAGTTATCTCCTTTTCCTGCCTTGTTACGTCGCAGGTAACGAAAGTCATGGATGTAATGAAAAATATCTGGGTTCGTGAGTAAAATTTCAGAGTTGTCAGCCCGGTTAATCAAGCCTTCTAGTTTAGATGGTATTTTATTCGTGGCAATAAATTCTTCTAATACTGCTGCGTTCAAACGATAAATTTGGGGATCGTGTTGCGGTTTAAACTTAGCTTTGTAACCTTGTGCTTGTTTTTCTTGATCTCGCCCTAATTCGTTAGTTGGATAGGTTGCTAAAGTATAAGTCCGCTGAGTCATTGCAGCCAAGTATGCAGCCAGACTCTTACCATCTCCCGTAAGGGCAGTATTAAAAATGACATCAATACTTGGATCTTGTAGAGCTTCATAGGTTTTCGCTTGATGCCATGCTAAAGAAGACCAATCTGAAGGTAAAGTGACTCCCGTGGGAAGCGTACTAGCAGGACGAGAATAGACAGGTTTAAGCGTGATTTTGTAGTTAGACATATTCATTCTGCGTGTATCAGCTAACATCAACCTGTTAAGAAGCCGAAAAGAATAAATGGCATTAGGTAGGTTGAACTTTAGTAATTACCACTATGACATCAGTATGGAAGGGGACTCTTCCAGAAAACGGGAGAGGCGCGATCGCGTTTCCGTTCTCGTTCGCATTTACAATAAACATAGAATAGCATATTGATTTCAAATTGCAAGTACATTTTGTAAATGTCCAGAAAAAAAGAAGCACTTACACTTTCAGTTCCGCCCGGAACCAAAGAGCGACTTGAAGAAATTGCCGAGCGCTTTGGGATCTTGTGGGGAAAAAGCCCCAGTCCATCGGGGTTGGTGGTGGCGATCGCCCAACAGGAACTTCACCTGGGGCGCGAAGCGCTGACCCTAAGTGAAAAACAGGTGAAAGCCTTACGCAGAGCCACTAAACTGCTAATTGATGCCGGCCAAATTGAAGAAGCCGATATCATCAATACACTTTTACTCAAGCAAGGCGATCTCGAAGCCCCCCTCCGCCAAGCGCTGCTGCAACAGCAAAATCAGTCGGTACAAAATTGGCGATCGCAAATAGACGAACTGATCGCCAACCGCCAGCCTTTTCGGATGCAGTACCGCAACTCCCAAGGGCAAGACTTAACGTTTACCGTCCGTTATGCGGAAGTCCGTTTCTATGAAAAGCGCTTCTATTTACAAGTGTGGTGCGAAGAAACTGCCGATGCCCTAGCAGATAACCCCGATTTGCCCGAAATCGCCCATAATCGCTGTTTTCGCTTCGATCGCATCCAAAGCCTTCACCCGATCTCTGGGGTCTGGCGAGGAGAGTTTGACATGCTAAAAGTGTACTTGCATTTTAGGAACTGGCTGGCGAATGCCTACGAACCCAAGGAAGAAGATATTGAGAATGTGGTGATGGGAGAGATCCGCCAAGTCGTGCGGCGCGTGGTTAACCCCTTCTGGCTGATTCGGGAGATCTTTAAGTATGGCAAAGACTGCGAGATTGTAGCGCCTGATAGCGTGCGCGATCGCTTTCGGCGAGAACTTCAGGAAATGTGCGATCGCTACCACCTGAACCGCAACCCAGAATAACTCACTCGCCAGAGAGAGGATCGATCTCAAGGCGATCGCACACTATTGCTACAGAGAATCCTCTAAGGAACAGGTTATGACACTCACAGGTAAAGTTGCCCTCGTTACTGGGGCGGGTTCCGGTATTGGTAAAGCTAGTGCTATTCTCTTGGCGCAGCAGGGGGCGAGAATTGCAGCCCTTGGACGGACTGGGGAGGAATTGCAAGAAGTTGTTGACACCATTCAAAAGCACGGGGGAGAGGCTTTAATCGTAGAAGCGGATATTGCTGAACCGAGTCAGATGCAACAAGCGATCGCTAAAATTATCGAGCAGTGGGGACGACTCGATATTGTGTTTACGAATGCTGGAATTAACGGCGTTTGGGCCCCGCTGGAAGAACTTGACCCCCAAGAGTGGCAGAAAACGATTGATGTCAACCTCAACGGGACGTTTTATACCGTCAAATATGCAGTCCCTTACTTGAAGAAACAAGGCGGCGCGATCGCCATTACCTCTTCAGTTAACGGAACCCGGATGTTTAGCAACACGGGCGCAACGGCCTATGCTTCTACTAAAGCGGCGCAGGTGGCGTTTGCTAAAATGATTGCCCTAGAACTGGCTAAAGATCGGATTCGGGTCAATGTTATCTGTCCCGGTGCAATTGATACCAATATCGACCAAAGCACCGATCGCCAGGATTTAGAAGAGGCGCAAGAACCTGTAGAGTTTCCTGAAGGACAAATTCCGCTAACGGATGGCAAGTCTGGGACTTCCGAACAAGTGGCCCAATTGGTTTTATTCCTGGTTTCCGATGCCTCTAGTCATATTACGGGGACGGAAATCTGGATCGATGGGGCGCAGTCGTTACTGGTGGGTTAAAAAATAACGGTTGCATCCTCTAATTCTCCGTGCTACAATGAAAGACGGACTTAAGCGGATGTGGCGGAATTGGTAGACGCGCCAGATTTAGGTTCTGGTTCCGAAAGGAGTGAAGGTTCAAGTCCTTTCATCCGCACTTTTTCTTAGTAGCAGAGAGCTACAGGATAATTTGCCATAATCCCACAACACAAGCCAGCATTGTCAGGTGTTGCGGGATTGAGTTTTTTAAGGGTTGATGAGAAATTTTTTGGGTAAGAATCACGCTACAAAATAGAGCAAACACCAGCGTCACGCCTTGCAGGAACGCAATCACAGCCGGATCGGCAACAATGATAGGAACGCCAACCTTGCTATAACCAAACGTGGCGAGGGTGACAGGGATAACTTGACCGGCTTCAGTTAAGCCTAAATGGAGATAATGGGCTAAGTTTGCGCCTAAGACTAGAGGCAAGTAACCGTAGGCTAATTCTACAAACGGACGGGGTTTAAGCTGGCGATTCAACAGTTGTAACAGACCGTAGCCGCAAAGCGCGATCGCAACGGGTATCAGCAATACCAACACGGCCAGCCCTGCGTGAATGCCAAAATGGGTTAAGTCCCCATTCAATCCCAAAAACCGATTGATTTCGGGCAGGCGATGCAACAAGACTGCCCCGAATAACAGGAATAATAGCGCCACTTCCGAGTAAGTGGGGGTATGACTCGTCCACAGTTCAATTCCCGGCGGGCGGAAATTCAACTCAACCGAACGATGGGGACAAGCTTTCAGACAGGTCATGCACAGCACGCAATTGCGATTATCCACCAATTGGGCGGGATGGGAATAGACCGGACAACCGCCCGTTTCCAGACCTTCCCCTTTTTGCGGGCCGCCCTTGTAACATTGATAGGTGGTACAAGTGGCAGAACAGATCCCCTGTTGGGCGCGCAGTTCAATCATCGCCAATTTAGCAAACATCCCATTCATGCCGCCAATGGGACAGAGGTAACGACACCAAAAGCGCCGTTCAAATAAGATTGAGAAAATGACAGCCCCGGCGGTGATGAGGAGTAGCAGACATCCCGATAGATAGGCTGTATTCTCCAAATTCCACAACTCTTCCCACAGGAGAATGAGGGTAAATAAACCAAACAGGAACCAACCGCCCCATTTTTCGGCTAAGGCGCGGGGCCATCCTTGGAGTTGTCGCGGGAATATTTTTAAAGAGAGGGTTTGCGCCAATTCTCCGTAAATCATAAACGGACAGAAGGCACACCACAGCCGCCCGACGAAGGGAAAGGCGATTAAAATTAACGGCCACCACCAGGCCCAAAATAGATTTAAGGCAATATTGCGATCGCGCGTTTGCGGGCCAAATAATAATAAAGCCACAACCAGCGCAAAAACGCCCAAGGTAAAGCCATAATTGATGCGATCCGGCCACCAAGGACTGCGTAAAAACTGCCGTAACTGCGGATAAGCGTTCAACAGGTTGAGGCGAAACCGTCTCTCTTTCTTACTCGCCGACCAAAAGACATCTTCCGTTAATTCTGCCGCACCATCGGATTGAACGATCGCCCGTTCGATTAACCCTTCTAATTCCGTAATATTGCCGGGAAAATCGTACCCTTGCAAGCGACGCAACGCTTCTGGGGTGACTTTGGGCTTATTCACCCCCCGCTTGCGACAGAACAAACTGATGTAATATTCTACCTTGGCCTCAATATCGGCTTTCCGCACGCGCAACGGGGGCACTTTGATAATTTTCACCAAGCGTTCCACTTGAGGCAAGCGCTTTTCCGAGGTAATTAAAATTCTCGCCTGACAGCGACGGGGTTCCGGTTGGGGTTTGCCCTCGCGATGGACGGGGGTATAGTATCCGGTTTCGAGTAAGGGTAGCAGTTTTTCTTGTAAGACGGGGGCTAAGTCTTGCAGGTTATTGAGAACTAACGTGCCATCCCCTAAGTATTCTAAAATTCCCGGCTTGCCACCTACTCTGCCAAATAGGTCTGCGCCGCTAGCTTGGATGACATCGCAATTGATTTTAACAATAGGGCGCTTGCGATCGCTCGAACCAAAATGAATCAGCGAGGCAATATTATCTTTCCCCAAACCCGGTTCGCCAAAAATTAACACGGGTTCGCGGCTATCGGCGGCGGCGCGAATTTCCGAACGCAACCGTACCGCATAACGACTGGTGCCCATAATACCCCGTTTGACTTTGGGGACTAAATAGGGACGCAGGGCGACTTGGCGTTCCTGTTCAAAGGCTAACTTAGATTGAACTTCGACTAATTCGTCCGCCAGTTGTCGCGAGAAAGTCCGGCTCACTTCTGGATGCTCCTGGGCGATCGCGCTAAACTGTTCGGCGGGAATCTTCCACAGAATGCACTCGCTATTGGCGATCGCGCTCATGTGTGCCGGTTGTTCTAATAGCACCTCCTTGAGGTAAAGAACCGATCCAGGCAGCAGCGAGGCAGAAATGACATTTTCTCCTGTTTTCGATCGCTGGCGCGTCTCTAAATAGCCGGAAACCAGAATATATAATGCCGATGGACTCTCCCCTTGGGCCATCAACGTTTGTTGCTCGTCCAGGGTTTCCAGTACCATCGCCTGCGCGATCGCCCCTAGCACCGTTTCCGATAGCGTCCCCAAGGGCGATCGCTCTTGCAACCACTGAACGCGCTTGTCTGTTTCCCCATTGGATGGCTCATTCACTGCCCAACCCTCCCGGCTACCAATCCACCTGCGATCGCTCCTGAACCACGCGCTGATAAACAGTTTCCGTCTGTTTAGCAATCTTGGGCCAACTAAAACGTCGGTCTAAATCCTCATAGGCATTATCAATTAACCACTGCGCGTAGCCCGGATTTCTCAACACCTCCAGTATGCCCCATGCTAGAGAATCCGGGTTATTCGTCCAAGTCACCACCCCCGTTTTCGTGTGGCGGACTACCTCCGGAAGCCCTCCCGTATCGGAAACCACCACCGGAACCCGCGCCGCAAAACTTTCTAGCGCCACAATCCCAAACGGTTCGTATAAACTAGGGAACACCGCACAGTCAGCCACCGTTTGGAAGCGGTCTAAATCGGCATCCGAGAGAAACCCGGTAAAGTAGCAGCGATCCCAAATGCCCAAATTCCAAGCTTGGCGCTTGAGGTGATCCGTATTTCCCCCCCCAATAATCACAAACTTGGCATAGCCTTGCATTTCCCATAACACCTTGGGGGCGGCATTGAGTAAGACTTCCACCCCCTTTTCATAACTCATGCGACCGACATAATAGACAATTTTTTCCCCATCATCCGCAAAGCGATGGCGAAAAGCGCTGCGATCGAAATCGGTCGGATGTTTTTTCTTCTCTGGGCGAATGCCATTGTAGATCGCATCCATCTTGTCCCAGGGGGCGGTTAGCGCCCGTTCCACCTCCCGTCGCATATAGTCAGTACAGACAATAATCCGCCAAGCTTCGTGGGCGAGTAGCTTTTCTTTCCCGTCAATATAGTAATGGGTGGGATTGTGCAAACCGTTATAGCGACCGTATTCCGTGGCGTGAATCGTCGCAATTAAGGGAATTTTGAAGACTTGCTTCAGGGCGATCGCCGCATCAGCCACTAACCAATCATGGGCATGAATCAGATCGAAGGGGCCTTCTTCAAGGATTAACTTTCCTCCATGTCGCCCCATACTCTCATTCATATTCACAACCCAGTGAAAAAAGTCGTGACTATGCCCCATTTGAACGCGATGAACTGCTATCCCATCCACGCGTTCGTACAACGGCGCTTCCCCAAACTCAACCGTCAGTAGGTGAACTTCGTGACCGAGTTTCGCCAATTCCGGGTACAGTTCTGCCACATGACGGGCAATTCCGCCAACAATTCGGGGAGGAAATTCCCAAGCCAGCACCAAAATTTTCATGCCTTCGTGCCTTCTACAATCTCGACTAAATCCAGGGTGACATATGGCTTAAGCCGGGGGACGCAATAGCGAATCAACATTGCGCCGAAAAGCCTGCCAAGCTTCTATTTTGTCCTGGGGAGATTCTGCACCTTTTTGCAAGAGAATCACGCCATTTTTGATTTCTTTTAAGCCGTAGGAACGGTTTCCGAGCATTTGGTCGATCAGAGTCATGCTTTGTTGGAGGCGTTCGCGATCGCGTCGAAAGGCGACTTGATATTCTCGCAGTTGCCACAAATCGGCAATGACATAATCGACACTTTCCACTTGGCGATCGTCATTCCGCAACAAAATATGATCGGGAAAGCGTAAAATTTCTCGCCGTCCCGACAAATGCGGCACAAGGTACGTTGTTGCCGAAACGCTTGCATCATCAGGAACCTGGGCAAGTAGGGGGCGAATATCCTCCTGGACGTGCTGCCAGCGTTGGGGCAAAGAAACATAAACCCAAGGTTGGATCGAATCGGGAATAATAAACGAGAATGTACGGTTCGGGTTCGACATAAACGTCAGCACCACCGACAAGGCAATACAAGCCACCCAGAATTTGCGAAAATTCACTGGCCAGCGCGGTGCTAGGGTATTGATATCCTGACTCTGATGCAGCCGTTGGCGGTGTCCCCACCATAAAATCGTGCCGTAGAATAAGCCGGGAATCACGGTTAAGGCATAGCGAATATTAATCGCTAGTACCGAGTCTCCTTGACCGAGAAACAACTTCAGAAAGGGAAAACCTGCGATCGCCCAAGCACTGCCAGAAAGCGCCGGGATAAAGGCTAAAGGCAGCCACTGGCCCAACAAGTATTTTAAGGTTCCCCAGAAGGGCGAAAACAACTCGCCCACTAAGCGCAAAGGTTGGCTGATAATTCCCCAAATAATATCGAGGGTGGTGGCGCGATCGCCCTCAGCATACTGCCCAAACCGTTCGATCATAAAGCGGCGGGAAATATCCTCAGAAAACAAGGGCATAATCAGATTGGTCAAAACCAGCATATAGCCGAAGCTGAGGCAGCAAGTGGCTAACCCCACTTGAGGATGGCGGCGACTCACCACTAAATAGAAGCCAACCCCAAATAAGACCACCCCAGAGTCTTCGCGAATGGCCAAAATTAGCACCGCTAGCGGCCAAAACAACCACCAGAGGCGTTTTTCCATTGCCAGCAGCAGGCTAAACACAAACAGCGGCAGTTGGGAACTATCGTGAAAGTTGGTTAAAGTCGGCCCGATAACGGCATTGGCCCCATAGTAGCTAGCCGTAATTAAGGCGGCAATTTGCGGCTGAACATGAACCCGCGCTAGGACATACAACACCAACCCAGCAGCGGTAATTAACGTCACCTGGAGGACGCTTAAGGTTGCTGGTGAAGGAAATAAGGCGTATAACGGAAGCCACAGGAGTAAAGCCGGGGTGAAGTGCTGTCCGAGGCGATGATAAAACACCTCTGGAACGTCGCCATCATGGACGACGTTGGTAGAAAGGCTCGACGACAGGGAACTCTGAAAGAAGCGGCCGTGTATGCCGTTCCAGAAGACCTGATTAAAAATACCCTGATCGAAGTCTGCATAAAAGCTGTAGTAGCGATGCAAGATGAAAATCAGGGTTAATCCGAAAAACACGCTAGCGCTGGCGATCGCCATCCGCACTCCCGGTTTTTTAAGTTCGCTCAATTCCATTTCCCACTCCCCCAACCCACAATCATTTCCCTAGTCATGAAAACTGTAGACTCAATCCCCACTCAAAAATCTCCCATCCATTATCAGATGACCTGATAGATTATTAATTAAATTTGAAGCTTCGTCATCAATTGCGAGGGCTGTAGCGAGCGGACCATGCAGGCAACTTCTGAAAAGCTTACCCACAACGATCTCCCTTTACAACTTTTGCTGTTTGTGGATAAACGTCCCCACTCAGCAGAGCAAATTCGCCAGATTCGTCACTACCTCAAACAACTCAGCACAGAATACCCGTTTGAGCTAACGGTTGTAGATGTTGGCGAACAACCGCATTTAGCCGAACACTTTCGGCTAGTGGCCACGCCGACGCTACTGAAAATTCATCCCGAACCCCGCCAGTCTTTAGCCGGAACGAACTTAACCGAACAACTCGAAAAATGCTGGCCGCGCTGGCAACGTTCGGCGGAAACCTTTCTGGCTCAACAGAATCTAGTCGAGGCGGGTGCTGCGGACGATCGCTCCCCCAAGTCTGAAAAATCCTCGCTTGCCTATTCGGCAGAGTTGATTCAGTTATCTGATGAGGTGTTTCGCCTCAAGCAAGAAAAGGAGCATCTTCAAGAACAGTTACAGTTTAAAGACCGGATTATCGCGATGCTGGCTCATGACTTACGCAACCCCCTGACAGCCGCATCGCTTGCGATTGAAACCTTGGAGTTAAGTCAAAAAAACATCGATCGAGGCAACTCCACCCGTCTCAATCCTACTTGGATGAACCAGTTACTGAAACATGCTCGCCTGCAAATTAAGGCAATGGATCGGATGATTACGGATATCCTTCAAGTTGCAAAAGGCACTAATGCTCGGTTTAATGTTGTGCCGCAAAAAATGGATTTAGGAGCGCTCTGTCAAGAGGCTTTAGATCGCCTAGATGAGCAATTTCAACTTAAAACTCTTACAACCGAAACGGATATTCCTCAAGATTTGCCTTATGTATATGCCGATCCAGAACGCGTTCGTCAAGTGATTATTAATTTACTTGATAACGCGATTAAATATACGCCAACCGGAGGTAAAATCCACTTGTCTATTTTGCATCGCACCACCCAGAAAGTACAGGTTAGTATTTGCGATACAGGCCCAGGGATTCCAGAAGATAATCAAGAAAAAATTTTTGAGGATCGTTTTCGCTTGAAGCGCGATGAAGAGCAGGAAGGATACGGAATCGGACTCTCCTTATGTCAGCGGATTGTCCGAGCGCATTACGGTCAAATTTGGGTGGATTCTGGCTCGCTTCAGGGCAGTTGTTTTCACTTTACCTTGCCGGTTTATCGCTCCTAAGCCCTGCTAGATAAGGAAGAGCGCTTATTTAAAGTTTAGATTAAGAGGGTTGGGAAAACCTTACAATAACTTACAATAAAGGTCTTGAAGTTTATCGTAAACTGCTGTATGGACTGGCAACGGATGTCAGTTTATAAGTTTTTGTCGAATCTTCTATAAAAAAACAAAAAAGGATTCTTGAAGCCGGGAAAAAAGGTAATTAATGTTTTCTTGAAGTCCGTAAAATAGCCATTTACGATCGTTTTTAACCAGTGCTACGATGAGGTCAATTAACAGCGAATCAATAAACCTCTACTGAATCGATTCTCATCCTGCTCATGCCTCGCTCTGATTCGTTGTTAGCTCTGTTTCTGTCCGTTAACCGCTTTCCTGCACGAATGGTGCCGCTTAAACTATGCAATCTGAGCCTTTAGAATATCAATCTTCTTCCTCTGAGATCGGAATTTATGAATGTGAAGTCTATTTAAAGTTTAGGTTAATAGAAGAAAAAGGCGCTCTGAGCGATCGCGATCAGTTGCTCGACACCTTGCTTGATGCCTTCGCCGAAGGGGAAGACGGCTACCTCGAAAGCTTGCAAGTCCATGTGGAAGCTCAAAGAATTTCCGAAAAGAAAGCTTCTGCCAGAATGCGACGCAAGCTGATCCGCCTGCGTAATTCTGATAAACTGAAGTAACGCGACCGGGGGATCGCCTAATCCCCCAAGCACCGAAGCACCTAATCCCAAAAAAGTTTTGAAAGGGTGTTGACAAACCGAAAAAAACGGATTAAGTTAATAAAGGTGCGAGACGCAAGCCCCCATCGTCCTAGAGGCCTAGGACACCTCCCTTTCACGGAGGCGACAGGGATTCGAATTCCCTTGGGGGTACTCAAAAATCAATCCTAAAAGAGAGACAGGCAAAACCGCTTGTCTCTCTTGCTTTTGGGGGCAACGTTGAATTGAGCAGGAGACAAACGCCCCTACTCAGTAGAACGCCAAAGCGTTCGACGCTAATCTGCTGGACTCTCGCTCGTTGTTTGGGGTACTGATTGACCCAGTTGAGGCTCTGTACCCGCCAGGAGACGCTGCATATTGCTGCGATGTCGCCACAGGACAAATAACCCCGCCACTAAGCCAAACAGTTGATAAGCCAGCGGTTGATGCAAAAGCACCATCAACGCAGAAACCGCGATCGCGCCCGCAATGGAACTCAAAGAGACGATCCGCGAAACCGCCAGAACCGCCGCAAACACGCCCACCGTTGCCAAGCCGACTTGCCAAGACATCGCCAGCAAAATCCCCAAACTCGCAGCAACAGACTTTCCGCCCTTAAAATTCAGCCAAATTGACTTGCTGTGACCAATCACCGCCGCTAACCCCGCTAGCGTCACCATCCAGGGCTGCCAAGCCGCAACGGAGGCTAAAAGACCCAAGGAGTACATCCACTTCACCAGGGCGATCGCAGCGGCTCCTTTACCAATATCCACCAAAAGCACGATCGCCGCCGGCCCTTTGCCTAACGTGCGTAAAACATTGGTTGCACCCGTTGAACCCGAACCCACCTCTCGGAGATCCACGCCTTTGAGCCAGCGCCCCAGTAAGTAACCGATGGGAATAGAACCCAATAAATAAGCCGCAACGAACAAACCGCCGTTAATCAATATCTCATTTGTCATAAACTTGGGCTGCTATGGAATGTACTGATTTTAAGGAGCAGGAGTTCCCAAATCAACTTGAGGTAACGATCCGACCTCTGAGTTAGCTTCCACAACGGAGCGAAAAGCGAAACATAACTCTCAAAATAGCAGCGGGCTTATCTTTCCCCCTAGCCCTCGTTTCTCTTGTGGAGGAGAAACGGCTATCTTCATCACCCTCAAGCCTCTATCGGTCAATTTATGAAAGCCAGAATAGTTATAAAAACTAGACTGGCTGCCTTTTTCAGCGCTCGTTTTCCACGTTAAACAGCAGATAGCGAATTATCCTGTCTCTCTAGATAGAAATGAAATTAACGGGATTTCTATCTTTAGGGGTGAAAAAAAAGGTGCCGAGTGGCACCCATTCATCAATACAGGGCAAGTTGAGCATCGAAGAGCAGCCTATTTTTTCTAAAACAAGGGGCTTAGTTTCGGGCCATCTAATCATGACCGGGTAGTCGTAGTTGGGTTAGCATTATCGAAACCCAACCGATGCGACTGGGTAGACTGACAAAAAGGGAGTCGCTACGACAGTCCATCCGTTTAGTTACCGTTACGGGCTTGTACGAACGCAAGAGTCAGGCTGTCTGGTGCTAGGAAGTGAGCCAGATGGAAGGCGCGATCCTCCGTTTTCAAGAGGATTTGCTCGTAGAGATAGCGGGTAGCGCGATCGCCTAAACTCTCGGCTTGGGCTGCTTGTTTGCGAATCGCTTGGATAATGGCTTGTTCGGCTTTAAGGTCATTTTCTACCATTTGCCGACAGGTGTAAACGCCATCAGATTCGGGTTCAAAGCAGCAGAGTTCTGCCAGTTTGGTGAAGCTGGCGGCGGGCGTTCCGCCTAAACCATTTAAGCGTTCGCCTAATTCGTGAACGTGGTCTTGAACCTGATCGTAGCTATCGTTGAAGAATTCATGCAGCGAGTAAAACTCGGAGCCTTCCACTACAAAATGATGTTTTTGATATTGCAAATATAAGGCTTGGAAGCTCGATAGGACTACATTAAGTCCTTCACAAATGGGAGCAGTGACGGATTGATCGAGCATAATCGGGTTATCGTAAACCCGATCGAAGGATCTTAGTAAATTTTGTGTCTCTGCCATTGTTTACCTCAGCAATAAATTCAAGGGTGGGCGGAATTACTGGAATGAATAGATGAGCTTGAAGAATCCGGAATGCTTATAACTTAAATGTTCTCTCCCTAGGAGTCAATCTTGAGTTTTGGAGTTGTTAGGAATTGCTAGCAATAATCAGCGGCAAGATTAAGTTACAGACAATCGCATCAACCGATCGCGTTTCCTGGCTTGGCGAGCGACAAGGTGCATAGTTTCCTTGTAACGGGGATCGTGCCCATAACGCCTAGGACAAGCTGAACGACCCAAAAGATGAATCTGACTGGTTTTGGACGCGGCTGCATGGCGTGCAAGCTCAAGCAACTGCACTTTGCTATAACTCCAGGCGAGACCATTCATTATAAAGAATGCAAGCGAGTTCCGGATGCTGGATGTTTACCAATCTTTGAAGAACGCGACTCATCTTAACTGCAATTTATTGCAAGCAGCATTTTGTAAAAAATAGTAATTTTTAGCGAAAATCAGGTCAATCTCACGGCAGTATTAAGCGGGGAAAAGGAATTAACGGATCAATACCATATTCCCCTCAGAAATCTTGTAACGAAAATGTCAATTAGGAAAGATTAGATTCCCAGTGAATAAACTCGCAGTTATCTAGTTTCAGCAACATGGCTTTGGCTTGACGCCACCACTGGGAACCGCCCGCCCAAATCCGCGAGGGCAAATGTCCGGCGGGAGCTTTACGACTGTAGGCGATCCCCTTACCAGAGGTGTGGGTATTATAAACGGGCCAACCGACGCGATCGCAAAACCGGACGTAATCTTCCTCAACTTCGGTAAAAATTCGGCATTGAACGCTAAAGCCAAAATGCCCTTCGCTGTACTTTTGCCATAACAGATCGATAATTTGCAAGTCTTCGCAGGGTAATTTGGCAGTATCCGCACTCCAGAGATAGTTGCGGGGGCGCTTCCCTAACGCTTGACACAGAACTGCCCAGGTTTCCTCATCGGCTGCCTGCCAGCGACTCGCCGCTAGGTGGTTTCGCAACGCGGTGTAATCAACGCCCGTACTCGATCTTAACCATTGTTCCGGGGGGGCGATCCCCAGTAAGGATTTAGCAAAAGCCAGGGGTTGACGGATTGAAACGGTGGGGGGCGTTGGATCGCGTTGGATCGCTTTAACCCATTCTACAGAAACATTAGAGGAGAGCGCGATCGCGCCTGGGGGTGGGTTTAGCACCTCCAGCAAATCGGTAGCCGATTGAAACCGCTGACTGAGCGAAGCCTGCAACATCTTATCGAGAATCCGCCCCAAGCGATCGCTCACCCGACGTTCGGGGGGCAGAAAATCCCGCCAATCCCAGCGATCGTCCACAATGTTATACAAATCCAAAGGCGATTTGAGATGAGTCAGCAAATGAACGCACATCACCCCCAAACTATACAAATCGCTAGCCGGAACTGCCTTCCCCTTCATCTGTTCGGGAGAAATATATTCTGGACTGCCAATCAGCGTACCCGTTTGCACCAGCATCCGCCGATCGAACTGTTTAGCGATGCCAAAATCAATCAAAATGGGAAGGCGATCGCTCTGACGGCGGATAATATTCATCGGCTTAATATCGCGGTGAATCACGCGTCGCTGATGGATAAACTCCAACACCGGGACTAAATCCCGCAACAACTGCCAAATTTGCTCCTCAGTATAAGCACCCTGTTGGTGAAGTTCTTCAGCGAGCGTCTGTCCCTCTATCCACTCTTGGACTAAATACCACTGCTCGTTTTCAGAAAAATAAGCTAACAGATTCGGAATTTGGGGATGCTTGCCCAATTCATCCAACCGAACGGCCTCTTGCTGAAACAACTGCTTCGCCTTGTCCGCAGTATCCACCCCAAAAGCCCGCAGTTGCAATTGCTTAATGACGCAGTAGGGGCGAGAGGGAATATCGCAGTCTTGCGCCAAGAATGTTCTGCCAAATCCCCCTTGTCCGAGTTTGCGGAGGGCAAGATACCGTTTTCTCAAGCTAAGTGGACTCCCGCACGCTTGGCAAAACGCATCGAGATCCAGGTTTTCAGGAGCCTGACACAGGGGGTTAAGGCAATAGGACATAGGGCTTGTGAGGTTAGCGCTTTTGAGCTTTAAAGGTGTAGAAATTATTCAACACCCCGACCGTTTCAAACTCGTAAGAGGGGAGTAGCGAGATGACCGATAATTCCGTTCGATAGATACTCAATACCCCTAGATTTTTGCGTTGCGTTGTTTGAGCAACTAGCGATCGCACTTGGGGTTGAGCCGCATCCACTAACTGGATACACTGTCCTTGTAAAAAACTGCCAAATGGATTCTGTTGCGTGCAGAGATTGGTTTTCGCATAGCGGCTCAATTCCAAAGCAGCATATTCTTCATACGCCCTTGGAGAGGGGTTCGTCGCCACCATCAAGACCCCAAGCCCCGCCAAAACAGCACCCCCAATATAAATAATCGGATTCGATCCTTTCATGGGTTGCCTCCTTGCATTGCCCTATTAAAGTACAAGCAGTTCCTTACCACTTTGAGTCCCTGCTTTCTTTTAAGCTTTTCGGAGAGGAACTGCCACAGGTTTATCTACACATTGCGCTTGGTATTTGCCCGATGCATATTGATCGACATGGCGAAAAATTGCAACCGGGGCTGACGTCCGACAGGAGAAAAACTCAACAATGGCCTTACCGTCTGGAAAAATTTTCACTTTAGGAGAAAGATCCTTGGGCGGTGAAGTTCCCCATTGCCATTTCACTTGCGGGGGGGGCGCATCCACCAAGCGATGATGGCTCCAATTGCACTGCTTGCCTAAACGACCAAACTCTAAAAATTCTCGACGCACCAAAGAGGCGATCGCAAACGAAGCCGCCGAGCGATCGCCCTCAATTGCTAACATAAAATCGGATAATGCGCCCCTAGGATGGGGCGGCATCCCATCATTAGCTTGCCCTAAAACATTCTCTAACTCAGCCGTTGTACTTAATTCTTCCGGAACGGCCCAAATTGTACCCATCCCTTGCTCTGGTTTGCGATACAGATAGCTAACCAGCCGAAACCCCGATTTCAGCCTTAAGCCCGGTAATTTAATTAAAGCCGAACCCGGATTGACGGAACTCACAAACCAGCGCCCCTCCAAATTGGGAGCCGGAACATCTTTATCCAAAGGACTGGCAACATTAAATAAATCGCCCAATTGATCGAGCGATTCGGGTTCAGGCGGTTCTTCCCCGGTTTCAAACCCACTGCGAATTTGCGGATGTGCTTCAGACTCCGGTAGAGCTAAAGCCGTCTGAATATATTGGCGGATTTTAGAAACTGCTGCTAGCGGAATGGCTTGAACAGACATAGAGATGGCAACTGGGGTGAAAACGGGCAATTGAAGGACGATCCTAGAGAACGCTGAAGCGACACAGAGTCCGATCGGATCGGCGCTTTCTCAATTTTCGAGGTTTGCTCCATCTCTGGCAGGGATTTGATGCAAAACTTCAGACGCCGCTATGCAAAACTAGCGCGGGGAGAGATCGGGGGCGGGTTTAAGGCTGCCATCGGGTAAAATTGCCCCATCGAGATTCACCGCTTCTAGATCGGTTTCAGCAATCTCTGCACTAAATAAATTAGCCCCGCGCAAATCGGTATTGTTAAAAACTGCGTCGCTGAGATTGGCGTTATAAAGATTTGTCCCTCTCAGGTTTGCTCCTTTCAAGTTTGCCCCGCTGAGATTGGCATAACGCAAATCTGCCCCAAAGAAATTGGCCCCCTCTAGATTGGCTCCTGCCAGGTTAGCGTAGCGCAGGTTCGCTCCGGCGAGGTTGCTTCTAGAGAGATCGCAACGGCTGCATTGGCGGGTTTGCAAGAGTTGTTCCACATGGGCGGGGTTTTGAGCCTTAGCTGGGGAAAAGGTACTCGCGAGGAGTACAGTAGCAATTCCTACGGAAGTCGCGGTAATGATGAATCTCACAATGAATTCGCCTCCTCGGTTGGCGGACCTGCGGTAACAACGACCAAATGTCCCGGATGCAGGAGTTCTTTGGCAGCTTGGTTCACTGCTTCTAGAGTAACGTTACTAATTTTGTGGGGAAAGAGGCGAAGTTCTGAAGGGGACAGACCATAGACATGATTGAACAGCACTTGGGCGGCTAGGTAATCGGGATCTTTGAGAGAAACCGGGTAGCGGCTGGCGATCGCATTTTGGGCTACTTGTACCTCTTGGAGGGTCACGCCTTGCCGTTGCAGTTGATCGAGTAAGGTTAAGGTCGTTGCGATCGCGCTTTGGGTATCTTGGGGAGCCGTCTGCATTTCAATCACAAATGGCCCTGGATTTAACCCCGTTTGGAAATAACTGTAAATCCCGTAGGTTAACCCCAAGCGATCGCGCACCTGGGTTCCCAACCGACTCGATAACGTATCGCCGCCCAAAATCTGATTGAGAACCAACGCCGCATAATAGCGGGGGTCTTGGCGTCCAATTCCCTTATACCCCATGTAAATAATTGATTGTTTGCGACCGGGTAAAACCGAGTTCAGGGCAATGGACGACTCTGGTAAATTTACTGGGGGAAACTGCAACTGGCGCGGAGAACCCTCACCAGACCATCGCCCGAAATACCGAACCATCAAGCGCTGCAATTCTTGTGGGGTGGTATCTCCCACGATCGCGATCGCCATCGTATCGGGACGATAGTGGGTGCGGTGAAAGCTTACCAAATCTTGAGGCTCGACAGATTGCAGGGTATCCCGCGTCGGAAAGGGATGAAAGGGATGATTAACCGGATAAATCGCCTGTTGCAAAGTGCGTTGCGCTAAGTGCGAAGGGCTTTCTAAGTCGCGTTCCAAAGCTTGGAGGGCGCGTTGGCGACTGCGTTCAAACTGCTCGACCGGAAAGCTAGGATGTTGCAAGACATCGGCTAAGGTTTGGATCAGGGTTTCTAGATCTGAGGATAAGGCTTGAGCTTCGACCAGAACGCCTTCTCGGTTCGTCTGAAATTGCAAGCGGGCCCCGCGATCTTCTAATCTGTTGGCTAGGGTTAAAGCACTCTGGCGATGCGTCCCATTCATTAGGTTTTCCGCTGTCAGTCGCGCCAGTCCGGCTTGGCGTTCGGGATCGAATTGACTCCCCGCTTGCAGATACCCACTCAGCGTAATAGTGGGCGTGCTGGAATCTTGAATCAGGAGAACCTGTAAGCCATTGGCGAGGGTAAACGCTTGCGGGAGGGTGGGTTGAGGTTCCTGGGCTGGCGGGGTGAACGGCGGTAAATACTGTTGCACTTCGCTCCATTGGGCCCCAGTTGCGAGGTTAAAGTTTTCGGGTGCCGCGTAGACTGATGTACTCTCAATGGCAGGGTTAGGTAAGCCTGTGGGTTGCAAAAAGCCAACGATTCTCGTAGAAGGTTGCAAGTAGGTTTGGGCAACCCGTTGAATATCGGCAGCGCTGACTTGATTGACTGCCGCGAGGTAGCGATCGCTCCAAGTATAATCTCCAGCAGTGGTTTGATCGTCGCCGAGTTGCATGGCGAGTCGGGTAATATCGCGGTTGCGTAACAGGTTTTGCGCTTGCAGTTGGGCTTTGGCTCTCGCCAATTCCTGGGGAGTGACGCCTTGGGTTTGCAATTTGGCGATCGCCCGATCGATCGCCTCTATGCCTTCGCGTGCCGATCGATCCGCTGTCAAGATCGCCTGAAGTCTATACCATCCCTGATGCGTTAGGTGGTTGGCTGAACCGCTGACTTCGCTAGCTAAACCTGTTTCCACTAAGCTTTGATAGAGCCGAGAAGAACGGCCTTTAGAAAATAGATAGTCTAAGACTTGTAGGGCGGGAATGTCGCGACTCGCGAAGCGTTCCCTCGGAAAATTTCGACCAGATTCCCGAATGGCGGGTAAAGGATAAAGCAGTTGCAAATGTTCGGTGCTGCCCGGTTCTTGCAGCACCACTGGAGCAATAGAGCGCCTAGAAGGGAGTGCAGGCGGCAGGGGGGCAGGTGGGACTTCTCCCCTAGGAATTTGACCAAAGGTGTCTTGAATGGCTTTGAGAGTGGAGGCGGTGTCAATGTCTCCCACAATCACTAGGGTGGCATTGTTTGGATGGTAGTAAGTCTGATAGTAGTTTTGCAGTTGAGCAACGGTGAGATTTTCAATATCGCTTTTCGTTCCCCCAACTGCTTGTCCGTAGGGATGGTTGGGAAATGCGGCTTGCATCATGGCTCGACTCAGGCGATAGCCGATCCGGTTTTCGTACCCGGCGAGTTCTGAGAGGACTACCCGTTTTTCGCTTTGCAGATCGGCGGGGGCGATCGCGGTATTTTGCATCCGATCGGCTTCTAGGGTCAGCAGCGTTTGCAGTTTGCTGCGTTCTGCGGTATTAAAGTAAACCGTATGCTCGTAGCTGGTAAAGGCATTGGATTCGCTACCCAAGGCGTTGAACAAGCGCCCCCATTGCAAGGGACGGTGGGTGGTGCCTTTAAAGAGCATGTGTTCGAGTTGATGAGAAATCCCGTTGAAGCCGGGAGGCTCGTATCGCGATCCAACTCTATACCAAACTTGCACGGTGACAACTGGGGCTTTATGCACCTCTTTGGTTAAGACGGTTAAACCGTTGTTGAGGACGACGTGGCAAACATCTTGGGTGATGGATAGGCTGCTGGCATCTTGCGGCGGAATGCATTCTCCCGGTAAGGGGGCAGCCTGGGTTCTGTTGGGCGAACCGAACAGGCAAGTCGCCATCAAACTCATACTGAATAAAAGTCCTAGCCAAACGAAGGAGCGCTGAAAGAAAAAACGCATAGGGTTAAGTCTGTTTACTCCTGTAGTGACTGACGGTTGGCAAACTCACAGATAGACTTTCTGGGATCTCCCTAGACTGAAGAGAAGCTCCTGAGTTATAGTAATGAATTGTGAGTTTTTTATGAGTGGTGGAAAAAGTGGTTATGCACGCTCAAGAGGTCATCCGCTCAATTGAGGCGGAACAGTTGAAGTCAGATCTGCCAACAATCTATATTGGCGACACCGTTCGAGTCGGCGTACGAATTCGAGAAGGCGGCAAAGAACGGACGCAACCCTATGAGGGGACAGTCATTGCTCGACGCAATAGCGGGATTAATGAAACAATTACCGTTCGGCGGATTTTCCAAGGAGTGGGTGTAGAGCGAGTTTTCTTACTCCATTCTCCTCGCGTGGCTGACATTAAGGTCTTACGTCGGGCGAAGGTCCGCCGGGCCAAATTGTACTACCTGCGCGATCGCATCGGCAAGGCCACTCGCCTCAAGCAGCGCTTTGACCGTCCTCTATAAGTTTAGCGGGAAACGATTGGGAAAAAGCGTTGACGGAGTGCTAGCTCTAGCTTTATAATAGACAAGCTAGGTTAAGATGCCTAGATTCGCGCTGTGCGCTCTTAGTTCAGTTGGTAGAACGCAGGTCTCCAAAACCTGATGTCGGGGGTTCAAGTCCTCCAGGGCGCGCTGAATCAATCCCATAATCGATTCTAAGCAAGCTAGCACCCCAATTGCGATCGCAGTTGGGCAAAAGAGCAACGCTGATGGCTAACAAGCTTTAGACTAGAAAAAGAAATCGCGAGGGCGACGAGATTAACCCTAAACTCGTGACTCAGCGCGATCGCGCTTGTATGTTGCCTGAAAGGGATATAGGGAAAAACTATGGCGAAAAAAGAGGCCCCACAGACGCCGGAAAAAACCGAAGGCTTTAGCGCCGGTAAGTTCTTTCAAGGTACCAAAGAAGAACTCGAAAAAGTCGTTTGGCCCAGTCGGCAACAACTGATTAGCGAATCTGTTGCAGTCGTGTTGATGGTAACGCTCTCAGCAACGCTAATCTATTTCATCGATAAATTATTTGGTTGGGCATCAGGGCAGGTGTTTGGATGAGTTTTGCATCAGAAGAATCTCCTGACTTTAACCCATCCGAAGAAACGACCAACCTCCCCGCCTCTGAAGAAGAATCTTTAGAAAGACAGGCGCGGTGGTATGCCGTTCAGGTTGCCTCTGGCTGCGAAAAGCGGGTGAAAGCCAGCCTAGAGCAGCGGGTGCAAACCTTAGATGTCGCCAACCGGATCGTGCAGGTGGAAATTCCCCAGCGCACAGCCGTCCAGTTCCGTAAAGGCGGCAAACCCCAACAGACGACCGAAAAAGTCTTTCCCGGTTACGTCATTGTCCGCATGGTGATGGATGACGAAACTTGGCAGGTCGTCAAAAACACCCCTAATGTGATTAACTTTGTAGGGGCCGAACAAAAGCGCCGTTACGGTCGCGGGAGAGGGCACGTCAAACCCTTACCCCTAAGCCGCAGCGAAGTTGAGCGGATCTTTAAGCAGTCCCAAGACGAGAAACCCTTAGTCAAAATTGACATGGCACCTGGGGACAAAATCTTGGTACTGTCTGGGCCGTTTAAAGACTTTGAAGGCGAAGTGATTGAAGTTAGCCCAGAACGCAGCAAACTCAAAGCGCTTCTGTCTATCTTCGGTCGCGATACCCCAGTGGAATTAGAGTTCAATCAGGTTCAAAAGCAGTAGAGAAAATCAATGGCTAAAAAAGTCGTTGCCATTATTAAGTTAGCTTTGCCTGCGGGTAAAGCTAACCCGGCACCCCCGGTTGGCCCGGCCTTGGGTCAACACGGCGTTAACATCATGGCGTTCTGTAAAGACTACAACGCCAGAACCGCCGACCAAGCAGGGATGGTCATTCCGGTAGAAATTTCGGTTTTTGAAGACCGCAGTTTCACCTTTATCCTAAAAACCCCCCCCGCTTCGGTTTTAATCCGCAAAGCCGCAGGCATTGAGCGCGGTTCCAACGAACCCAACAAAAAGCAAGTGGGCAGTATCACCAAAGCTCAACTGCAAGAAATTGCTCAAACCAAAATGCCCGACCTCAACGCCAACGACATTGAGGCTGCGATGAAAATTGTGGCAGGAACGGCCAAAAACATGGGCGTCAAAGTGGTTGAATAACCCAAACCGAATTCAGACAAAATTGGTAATTTTATCGGGGGAGAAGCAGGGCTTCGTTAACGACCCCAGGAGATACAAGACATGACCCAAAAGCGATCGCGCCGACTGCAAGAACTCGATCAAAAAGTAGAAACTCGCGCCTACGAACCGCTAGAAGCGATTCAACTCCTCAAAGAAACAGCAACCGCGAAATTTCCCGAATCCGCAGAAGCTCACATTCGTTTGGGTATCGATCCCAAATACACCGACCAACAACTCCGAACCACCGTTGCCCTCCCGAAAGGAACCGGGCAAACCGTTCGCGTTGCGGTGATTGCACGCGGGGAAAAAGTTTCCGAAGCGTCTAGCGCTGGCGCAGAAGTGGTCGGTTCGGAAGACTTAATCGACGAAATTCAAAAGGGTCGAATGGATTTTGACCTGTTAATTGCGACCCCCGACATGATGCCCCAAGTGGCAAAACTCGGCCGCCTCTTAGGGCCCAGGGGCTTGATGCCTTCGCCCAAAGGTGGTACCGTAACATTTGATATTACTAGCGCGATCGCGGAGTTCAAAGCTGGTAAACTAGAATTTCGGGCCGATCGGACGGGTATCGTACACGTTCTATTCGGCAAAGCGGCTTTCTCCGCAGAAGATTTACTCGCAAACCTCAAAGCTTTGCAAGAAACCATTGACCGCAACCGCCCCAGCGGTGCGAAAGGTCGTTACTGGCGCAGTCTGTTTATTTCATCCACAATGGGCCCTTCTATTGAAGTGGACGTTGCCACATTGCGCGATATGAAAGTTTCGGAAGCGGCGTAAGCCAGACCGTCTTGACTTTTGGCTCCAACGCCAAAATCTTGCGATCGCAAACTGAAGGACCCAAAGACAGCAGGTGCTAACCGCTTAATATCCTGCCGAGGCCATCTTTCAGGAAGAGAAAAGTCAAAAAAAGTAAACGCATTCGCTTGCCTCTTTACTTTTTCCCTGCACTTTGACTTCCTCAAGATTAAACCCCGGCACTGTTGTCGGGGTTTTTTAATGAGTTGTCGATCCCCCATCTAGGAGGTGAGAACAAAATGGGTAGAACGCTCGAACAGAAGAAAGAGATTGTTGAAGAGCTTAAGCAAAGCTTGAGCGAGTCGCAGATGGTCTTTGTAATCAACTACCAAGGCCTATCTGTAGCGGAAATTACGAACCTGCGTCGGCAATTGCGTCCCACAGGCACCGACTGCAAAGTCACCAAAAATACGCTGATGCGGATTGCGGTAGACGGCAACGAAGCCTGGGAACCGATGAAAGACCTGCTGTCTGACTCATCTGCATTCATGTTGGTGAGAGAAGACATCAGCGGCGCAATTAAAGCCTACCAAGCGTTCCAAAAAGCCACCAAGAAGACCGAACTTCGCGGCGGCGTTATGGAAGGACGTGCTTTAAGCGAAGCCGAAGTCAAAGCTCTGGGTGACTTACCCTCTAAGGAAGTCCTCATGGCGCAAATCGCAGGCGCAATCAACGCCTTGGCAACCAAGATTGCCGTTGGGATCAACGAAGTTCCCGCGTCCGTGGCCAGAGGCCTCCAAGCCTACGCCGACAAAGACAAAGAAGGTGGGGAATAAGACTTTCAAAGTCTATTGCTTCCCCATCCCCTCTCATAACCCATCTAATCTAAGCATAGGAGTAATCGCTCATGTCTGCTGCAACTGATGAAATTTTGGAAAAGTTAAAATCTCTGACCCTGCTCGAAGCTGCTGACTTAGTCAAGCAAATCGAAGAAGCCTTCGGCGTTAGCGCTGCGGCTCCCGTAGGCAACATGATGATGGCCGCTCCTGGCGTTGCGGCTCCGGCTGAGGAAGTTGAAGAGAAGACCGAATTTGACGTAATTCTCGAAGAAGTTCCCGCTGACAAGAAAATTGCGGTTCTTAAAGTGGTTCGTACCCTCACAGGTTTGGGCCTCAAAGAAGCAAAAGACTTGGTGGAAGCTGCACCCAAGCCAGTTAAGGAAGGCGCTGCTAAAGATGCGGCTGAAGATGCTAAGAAACAGCTTGAAGAAGCAGGCGCTAAAGTCAGCATCAAGTAAGCAACTGGATAGGGGATCGTTAGTCTCCACCCTTCAGTTTGCTCGTTAAGCAAAAGAGCCTCAAAGACTGAGGCTCTTTTTGTTGCTTTTTGAGACTGATTAAGGTTATAGAGCTGATTGACTGACAAATATGAATGGGCAGGTGGAGTTGAACATCACGAAACCCCACTGGAGCGGCGGTTTCGTTGGGTTACGCTAACGCTAACCCAACCTACCAAAGAATCGAGGTTTTGGGAATTTTGTCAGTCAACCAGGGTTATAGAGTTATTTCAAATCCAGCAGCCCTTTCTCTTTTAATTTGGGGTTAAAGCGAATTTCCTCTTGAACGCCTCGCAATTCCAGTTGTTGCTTAATTTGGGCTTCCACTCGCCGCGCTACGTTCTTCAGAAGTTTGGTTTGTTCTATGCCATCACTAGCTTCATAGGTGGCAATTTCTTCTGGAGTCATGGTAGGCTTGGCATCAATCGGATCGGTCCAAAGACTAGACTCTAAGTTTTGTTCGACCAGAGCATTATGATTTTCTTGCAACCAAGCCTCGCGAATAGACTCTAATAAGGTGCGGTTGGGACGTTCAATGGTTTGGGCTTTAATCCAATAGCAGCAGTCGGGTTGGCGAACTAAGTGCTGTTTTAAGCTTAAGAAAATATCGCGAGAATAATTAATAAATTGCAGATTCTTTTCTCGATCGAAAATGGCGTAAACGCCAATTTTTCCTTGTAAATCTATAGGCAAGTGCCCCGTTTCATCCAGATAGGGTAAAAAATCTAGGTGTTGAAGTTGGGGTAAATCAGTTGGATTCATCGAGCTATTCTTGAAATGAAACTTTGCGATAGATGGCACACAGGCGACTGGGTTTAAATATTTTGGCTTGAAACATAAAGTTTGGGGGAACGTTAATAATCGCGTACTCTTGCGAATTGTGATAGGCTTCGAGTTCGGCGGGCATTCCCTTGGGGGTAGCAGCGCTATAGGGTACGGGCCGAAACAGAATTTCGGTAAACTCAAGGCGATCGCACTTGAGATGTTCTTGAATCTGGGTTAGAAAGGCCTCTGAAGTCAAAAGGGCAAATAACCTATCTTGAGCTTCCGGCTCTAGGGTAAAGCGTGTATCAAAGTTTTCAATGATTTTAAGTAACATAAAAATCCGAATTTTTGCGGATGAACAACGAGTCGTCAATATGTTATTTTTTGGCAATTGATTCAGCTAGCCCCCTTTTGAGATCGAAGCAACTGAAAAATCGGGTTGCCAGTCAGGTGTTTTAAAAAAGCAAGCCTGTCAAACTCTACCTTAGACCCGAATGGGGTTTCGTCTACTGCAATCGATATCGATTTATTCTTCATGATTGAGGTTGCCTGATATTGCGCTCCATCCGGCAACAAACCCTGACTTTTTTCCCATCTTCTCATAGGAAGAAAGACTTGATGTATTAAGAAAAATGAAAGATTAGCAAGTTTCCTGGGGGAACAAATGTTAGCCAGTCATCAGATTGCTAGGGATGAAGATGAAGATTATACCGATTTAAAACACTTACTGGCCACCCATCAATGGCAAGCAGCGGATCGCGCAACAGCATACCTGATTTTACAAGGGGCGCAACGAGAACTCGAAGGATGGTTGCGACCTGAAGATATTGCTCGCATTTCCATCCATCATTTAACGACACTCGATCGATTATGGTTAGAGTTTAGCGGCGATCGCTTTGGGTTTAGCGTGCAGAAACAAATTTGGCACGAAACCGAAGAAAACTATACTCAGTTTGGCGATCGCATTGGCTGGCGTCAGGACGACAGTTGGCTCAACTATAGCGATCTCACCTTCGGTTTGCAAGCCAACCTCGGACACTTACCCGCCCTTCCCCTCCCCGTTCCCTTGGGTAAAGAACGAGTCTTTTCCTTTGTTTTAGGCAAATGGCGCATCGCCCTCCTGTCGCGCCAGGACTTACCCCACCTTTGTTAGAAATTGCAGTTCAGCAATAGCGACAGAAACCTCTACCCTTAAGGACGGGGTAGTTTAAAATCGATCGCATGATTGCTCAACGTTCGCGTCCTGAAATTCCGGATTGTGCTTGGAGTCGCCCTATCGGTCTGGGGTGGGAAAAGCCGTATACTGTTCGCTATGCCAGCAACCTTGATGATGGGCCGTGGCATGGAATGCCCCTAGGCGGCTTTGGTGCAGGTTGTATCGGTCGTTCTTCGCGAGGAGACTTCAACCTGTGGCACCTCGATGGCGGGGAACATATTTTCCGCAATTTGCCTGCCTGTCAGTTTAGCGTGTTTGAAGAAACCGCCGACGGCAAAACCCAAACCTACGCCTTATCTACCGAGAAACCCGCAGATGGCAGTTTAGCCGCTTGGCAGTGGTATCCCGCCAGCCGCGAAACCCAATCTACAGGCCGCTATCATGCCCTGTATCCCCGCAGTTGGTATGTTTACGAGAATGTCTTTCAAACTCAGCTAACTTGCGAACAATTTTCCCCCGTCATTCCCGGAAATTACCAAGAAAGTAGCTATCCGGTGGGGATTTTTGATTGGACGGTACATAATCCCACTGACGAACCGATTACCCTGAGTATTATGCTGACTTGGCAGAATACCGTAGGTTGGTTTACTAATGGGGCAGCTTCCCCAGAAATTGAAGTCCGCGATGATGGTTCCCCCGTGTACGACTATCAACCGCGCTGGGGCGAAAGTACCGATAATTTTAACCGCTGGATAGAGAATAACTTTCGCGTCGGTTGCCTGATGAGTCGCTTGAGTACCCATGAAATTCCTCGCGAAGGCGAAGGACAATGGGCCATTTCGACGGTAGCAAACCCATCGGTTGAAGTGTTCTATCATTCTCGGTGGAACCCAGAAGGGGATGGGGATGTGTTGTGGCAAACCTTCGCCACCGATGGGACTTTAGGCGACTCAGAAGATGAAACTCCAGCCGCCAAAGGAGAACAAATTGCTTGCGCGATCGCCGTTCGGTTTACCATTAGACCGGGTAGAACCCGAAAAATCCCGTTTATCATCGCTTGGGACTTCCCAGTAACGGAATTTGGCACCGAACCCGCCAGTTACTATCGCCGCTATACTGACTTTTTTGGACGCAATGGCAAAAATGCTTGGGCGATGGTGCGAACCACCCTGAAGCATTCCGATACCTGGAAAGAGAGTATCCAAGCTTGGCAAAATCCCATCTTAGAACGCGAAGACCTGCCCAACTGGTTTAAGATGGCGCTGTTTAACGAACTCTACCTGCTAACCGGCGGGGGAACCTTGTGGACGGCAGCCGATGAACAGGCCCCGGTGGGTCATTTTGGCGTTTTAGAATGTTTAGATTATCGCTGGTATGAAAGTTTAGACGTGCGCTTGTACGGTTCTTTCGGGTTGCTGATGCTGTGGCCCAAGTTAGAAAAGTCTGTAATGCGCGACTTTGCTAAAGCGATTCCTCACCAAGATGATACGCCCCGGATTATCGGTTACGATCGCGTTAACCAGATTACCCCCCTCGTTCCGGTTCCCCGCAAGGTGGTAGGGGCAACTCCGCATGACTTAGGCGCGCCAAACGAGCATCCTTGGGAGAAAACCAACTATACCAGCTATCAAGATTGCAATCAGTGGAAGGATTTACCCTGCGATTTTGTCTTGCAGGTCTATCGCGATTTTAAGCTAACGGGCAGTACGGATCTAGAGTTTCTCCAAGATTGCTGGCCGGCAGTGGTTCAAACCTTAGAGTATCTTAAAACCTTTGACCGCGATGGGGATGGCATCCCGGAAAATGCGGGCGCGCCGGATCAAACCTTTGATGATTGGAAGTTGCGCGGGGTGAGTGCCTATTGTGGCGGATTGTGGATAGCCGCCTTAGAAAGCGCGATCGCCCTTGGCAAGATTTTACAGGCAAAAGCCACTGAATCTGTCACCCCCGACCCGCAAACCGCAATTTCCACTTACCAAACCTGGTTAGACCAATCTCGCCCCATCTATCAAGAAAAGCTGTGGAATGGGGAATACTATCGCCTAGATAGCGAAAGCGGTTCTCAGGTGGTGATGAGCGATCAACTTTGCGGTCAATTTTACGCCCAATTGCTCGATTTACCGGATGTCGTCCCGACCGATTGCGCGAAATCGGCACTTAACGCAGTTTATCAGGCGTGTTTTGTTAAATTTAATCAATTTGCTCAAAATTCAGAAAGGAATGGGTTAAAACCCTTTCTAGGGGCTGCGAATGGGGTGCTTCCCGATGGAACGCCAGAGAATCCTAACGCAACCCATCCCCTAGAGGTGTGGACGGGGATTAACTTTGGACTGGCTGCCTTCTTGTGGCAGATGGGTATGAAAACAGAAGCGTTTGAACTGACGGAATCTGTGGTTCGCCAAGTATACGAACAGGGTTTGCAGTTCCGCACGCCAGAAGCAATTACCGCATCCGGGACGTTTCGGGCTAGCCACTACCTGAGAGCAATGGCAATTTGGGCAATTTATGGGGTTATTGAGGGGTTTTAACGCCGAATGAATCAGGTATTTGCTAGCATTTTGAGTCGCAAACTCTATCTGGGTAGTAGTTTAGCGGCGATTTGGATGGCGATGGCGAGTCCGGTGTGGGCAGGACTTCCCAGTGCTGGAGTGCCATCGAACTTAGGGTCAGACAAGGGGCTGGTGGCTCAATCTCAAGAAGAATCTGCCAAGGAAGAAGAGGAATCTGAGTTTAAACCCTTCAACGAAGTCGTCAAAGATGCCCGGAAGATAGAGGGATTATTTACCCTCTATCATCACCGCAATACGGGCAAACTGTACCTGGAAATTCAACCCGAACAACTCAACCGCAATTTCCTCTGCGTGATGACGCTAGCTACGGGAATTGGGGAGGCGGGATTGTTTCGGGGGATGCCGATTAGCGATATTTTAGTCCAGTTTCGGCGCGTGCAAAACCGGGTGCAGCTAGTCGTTCCCAATGTTAATTTTCGGGCCAGACCGGGCGATCCGGTAGAGCGATCGCTCTCGCGTGCTTTTAGCGACTCAACCCTGATTTCCATCCCCATTCAAAGCATTCACCCCACCCGGAAAACCCTGTTAATTGACTTTGGCGAGGTATTAACCCGGCGAGATTTACCCGGAATTGCCCCAGCTTTAGCCTCTATTCTAGGAGCGCCCTATCTTTTAGATCCAGAAAGTTCGAGTTTGGGAACCGTTGAAGCCTTTCCTTTTAATGTAGAACTCGAAGCCGTTTATCGCTTTACCAGTGCAGGTAATGCTTCAACCTCCTACTTACCCAGCCTCCCCGATAGTCGCGCTTTTAACCTCGCGGTTCACTATAGCTTTTCGGAATTGCCCGTCAGTAATGGCTATCGGCCTCGGCTAGCAGACGAACGGGTTGGCTATTTTGTCACCGCTTACAAAGACTTTAGCAACGACAGCCGCCGAGACCCCTTTGTCCGCTACATTAACCGCTGGCATTTAGAAAAACAAGACCCCAACGCCCCCCTGTCTCCCCCCAAGGAACCGATTGTTTTTTGGATTGAAAATACCGTTCCGGTGGAATATCGCGACGCCATCCAAGAAGGGGTTTTAATGTGGAACCGCGCCTTTGAACAGGCGGGTTTTCTCAATGCTATTGAAGTGCGGCAAATGCCGGATGATGCCGATTGGAATCCGGCGGATATTCGCTATAACACGATTCGGTGGTCGGCTACCTTTGACTCAGGCTTTTTGGGGTTGGGGCCTTCGCGAGTTAATCCGCTGACGGGTCAAATCCTAGATGCCGATATTTTAATTGATGCGGATGTGGTGCGTTTTATTCGCCGGGAGTATCGGACTTTTTCAAATTCTGGGAACTCAGAAAGCTTAGTGGGGGCTACCGATGCTCGCCATCCCTGTACCTCAACGTTGCAACAACTCTACTTGCGGGGAACCCAGATTCCCCAGTTGCCCACGGCGACAGACGTTCGCTGGCCGTTCCCTGGGGTGGACTTGCCGGAATTGTGCTTAAAGATGGAGTCTACTCGGCAGTTTAGCATGGGGGCGATCGCCATGACGCTTCTGCATAGCATTCCCCCCAGTTCGACTGAGATGGACAAGTTTGTCAATCAGTATCTCAGCTATCTGATTGCTCATGAAGTCGGTCATACGCTGGGTTTGCGGCATAATTTTCATGGCAGTACCCTACTCGCACCGGAAGAGTTAAATAACCTCGAAATGACTCGCACGCGGGGGATGGTTGCCTCTGTAATGGATTACGTCCCCGTCAATTTGGCCCCGCCTGGGGTGGAACAGGGCGATTACTTCCCAGTGATTGTTGGGCCTTATGACAGTTGGGCGATTGAGTATGGCTACAAACCCTTTAACGCCCCCAACCCGGTTGCTGAATTGCCTTACCTGCGCCAAATTGCCCAACGTTCGGGGGAACCGGAACTCGCCTATGCGGCTGATGAGGATACCTTAGCCGGACTCGATCCGGCGGCGAACTGGTACGACTTGAGCAATAATATGCTGGTTTACTCCGAGTGGCAGCTTGAAAATGCTCAGGCGATGTGGTCGCGGTTAAACCGTCGGACGCCAATAGCAGGCGAGAGTTATAGCGAAATGCGCGATATGTTTCATGCGGTGTTTGTCTATTATTTTCAACACGCGATGAATATTTCGCTATACGTGGGAGGACAATCGTTTAGTCGCAACTTTGCGGGCGATGGTCGGCTACCGTTTGAAGCGATTTCTGCAACCAAACAGCGGCAGGCGTTGCAAACTTTGAATCAATACGTGTTTGCGGCCGATGCGTTTGAGTTTACGCCCCAACTTTTAAATCAGTTGGCCCCGTCGCGCTGGTGGCATTGGGGAACGGTGCCGATTATCTTCCCGCTAGAGTACCCTATTGGCGATCGCATTTTCTTGTTGCAACAAATCGTTTTGCGAAATCTCCTGAGTCCGGTTCGCCTCTCTCGCTTGCGGGATATGGAATTAAAGGCGGAACCGGGTAAAGAGGTGTTGGCGCTACCTGAATTATTTGAAACGCTGCAAACCGGGATTTGGACAGAAGTTGTAGACCGCAATGCCTCTTCGCGCGACATTACCAGCATCCGCCGGGCCTTGCAGCGCGAGTATGTGGAAGTCCTGATTGAGATGGTGCTGAAAAATCAACCCGTTCCAGAGGATGCCCGGACGCTGGCTTGGTACAATTTACACCAATTGCGCGATCGCATTAATGTCACCTTGCGTCGTTCTGGCAATCTGGACGTGTATACCCAAGCGCATTTAGCCCAAACGCGCGATCGCATTAACAAGGCTTTAGAAGCGCCTCTGTTGACCCGTTAAAGGGAGGATCGCCAAGCTTGCCAATATTGGCCCAAACGGTCGGTAAAGGCGGAGGGTTTTTCGGCATAAACGCGATCGCCTAAAGCCTTAGCGTTAAGTTTGAGTTGCGGCTGGCGGCGATCGCACAGGGCTAAAATGGTTTCAATCTCGGCGGGTTCTTTGGCAAGCTGGGGTTGTTCGGCCAGCAGTTGCCGTAGGATGGCGAGGTCATGATCGTCCCCTAGGTAGTCTGCCAGCACTTTGAGTTGATCGCTCATTTCACTCATCACGTCCGGCCATAGGGGTTGTAAAAGCCGCAGGTGGTACCAAAGATACTTGACCTGTTTGCGCCATTCGTGAAAGTTCTCAGAGGTGGGTTGAGCATAGGCTTGGGGAAAGGCTTTGTAACCCTGTTTATAGATTTGCTGAAAGCTGCTGGAAATAGCCGACCAATCATCCGGTTCAATATTCCAATCTTTGATGCGATCGCGAGCATCCTTGAGTTTGTGGATCGCCGTTTCCATTGCTTCGCTGAGGTCGGCGCGATCGCTGGCGTAGCGCTGTACCATTAATGCAGAGCGAACCTGTTCAAACGCTTTAGGCGTGAGGTAATCTTGGTAATAGCTGCTGAGTTTATCCAGGGTTTCCACATAAACCTGGGCGTCGCGAACATCTGATAAGAGTCGGCCCGCATCCCGGAAACACGCATTTTCCTCGCGATACGCTGCTTCACCTATACTATCGCGTACTAAACGGACAACCGCCCGGAGCTTCTTAAAGCTTTTACGAGCCTCATGAATCGCCTCATCCTGGCTGTTTTCAGTCTTGCCCATCAGTTGGGCGATCGCATCGTCAATTTCCTCGGTAGCGATGCGTTTAATCCCCTGAGATAATTTTTCTTTTGATTTTAGTTGGTAGCTCATATTTTTTGTTAATTAAAAGCGATGAAGACAAACAGCAATTAGGGAACAACCCATCGCTTGATTGCCAAGATTGGTGGCTAAAAACACATTTCCTCAAGCCCTCTCAACCTATCTTTGCGAAAAAGCAATGAAACTCCCTATTTTTATTTTAAGAAAAATGCGGGACTCAATAATACATCGTTAGGTTTATTTCAACTCTTAGCCCATCCGCAGCCCAACGCCACCCCAGATCCCAACCCCTAGCCAAACTCCCCATCGGTGGGTAGAAGCGTAACGAGTCAGAAGGTGGAGATTCGCTGAAAACTCATGGTTGTATCAATATATACGTTTAGGGTGGATTCTGTATCCTGACTCTATCAATCAGAGTCCGGCATCAGAAAGAACTTAGCAAGATGTGAGGCTTGATACTAATGTTCTTGCCGTTATACAGCATTTTTCAGGTTCGTGAAGTACACTTTCTTCAAAGTCCCCCTTAGTAAGGGGGATTTAGGGGGATCGTGCCATATCTCATCCAATCAAAAA
>NZ_JASVEJ010000002.1:0-81995 GCF_030285425.1 Geitlerinema calcuttense NRMC-F 0142
CTTCGCCAACTTGGCGAACGTAAACATTTTGTCCGCCTGCTTCTTCTTTGCCAATTTCAATTGCCGGATCTCCATGAACAGAGATAAGTGCAATCCGTTGTTGATTTTGAGCAACCATAGTTTCGCGATTGAATTGGTAGGTCGTACAACAGGGCCCGATTAAAGGGCGAATAACCGACCACTCACTCCTTCTTATTGAATAAAATCATTATATCTTATTTATATCGATTGCCCTCCATCAAAAGTTGGAAACTCGTTAGACCAGGGGTAATGAATCAGGGGTGAATCTGATTGAAATTGGGGATCGTTTCCTCGATAATTGTGAGGAAAAGCCTCTAATCCTGGGGGCTTTACATCATTGATAAGTCTTGATATTAACGATGACTCATTTAGCGCTGACGCGGTTTCTGGATGAACGAGGAATCCGGGTTTCCTCGGAGGAAAGGCAGTTCATCCTCACAAAGATGCATTCTCCAACTGGGGAAGGACACTTGTATGCGGATGCAATTTTTGAAGGGGGAGGGATGCGCGGGCTGGCATTTGTGGGCGCATTACGCTGTTGTGCGGATTTAGGTTTGCAGTGGAAAAAATTAGCAGGAACTTCTGCGGGTGCAATTACTGCGGCTCTTCTGGCTGCCAATTTACCCATTACTGAGTTAGAGGAAATTCTGGGCAATTTTGATTACATGAAATTCTTGTCTCGCAAGACGAGTCCGTTGATTTTCAATGGCGATCCCCGGAACGATTTGCGATCGCCATTTCGGATGCTTTTCTGCTTGGTGGTGGCGAGGCGGTTAGGTCAATATTCTGCCGAACCCTTCCGCAATTGGTTGCAACAAATTCTGGCACAACAGCGGATTCAGAGCTTTCAAGACATTCAAAAAATTAAAAGCGATCGCCAACTCAAGGTCGTGGTTTCTGATATTAGTCGGGGGGAGATGTTAGTCTTACCGGATGCGCTCGATCCGAATGCGCCTGCTTTGAGCGATCGCCACAAGCAGTTTCGCCAACAAATCCTTAGCAAATCTGCACTCCAATACCCAGAACAGATGAGCGTGGCGGAAGCAGTACGCCTCTCGATGAGCATTCCGCTCTTCTTTGAACCGGGAAGGTTAGGCGACTCTTGGATTGTGGATGGTGGAATTTTAAGCAATTTTCCCCTGTGGATCTACGACGTTCAACCCCGCCCCGGACAGTCGGTGGCTCCTGCGCCCCGCTGGCCGACCTTTGGCTTTCGGTTGGTGGATAGTACAATCGGACAGGTTTCGGAGATTCAAGGCCCTTTAGATGTGTTTGCGTCTACGATTCGGACGATGATGAATGCTCGCGATCGCTATCATCTGCGCGAAATCGATCAGGGTCGGGTGATTAATCTAGATATTACAGAGGCGAGCGTCACCCCCACCCAGTTTAACCTAACGGCCGACGAGAAAGTCAACCTTTATTGTCTCGGCTATCACTGGACAAAAAAATTCTTCCTAGAAGAGTGGAGTTGGACAGAACACCTGAAAAAACGGGGCTTTAGTCCAACTGGAGAGTGCCTTTAGAAAAAAGTGCGGTCGGCAGTTGCCAGGTCATACTCAAGGCTGATATAATCTATGATTACTGCCGCAAGGAGAGGTGGCTGAGTGGTCGAAAGCGGCGGATTGCTAATCCGTTGTACGGTTTAGGCCGTACCGAGGGTTCGAATCCCTCCCTCTCCGTTCTAAAAACAGTGCTGAGTAGAAAGTGCTGAGTGCTGAGTGGGTTTCTGAGTGCTGAGTAGAAAGTGCTGAGTGCTGAGTGGTAAATACAGTGCAAAGTTCTGAGTTCCGAGTTCCGAGTGGGAACACAGTGCTGAGTTAAAAGTGCTATTGATTTAGCTTTCGCAGAGAGTGCTGAGTGGGTTAAATAGCAACTCCAACTCAGCACGCTTGAAAAGCATTTTGCGACCAATGGGCTTAACGTTCAAATAGACCGCCGAAGTTGTAGCCAACACCCAGTAGGATACCGAACTTGGTGCTATCGCCTAAGAAGGCAACGTTGGCGCTTCCGGTAGCGGTTAGTTGGGGGGTAAGGGGGAAATCTACCCCACCCGTTAACATGGGGCCGACGCGACCGCTAAAATCAAAGGCGACGCCACCCCCCACAAAGGGTGCAAAAGCAACCGGATCGAAGGGTTCCCGCCCCACAATTAAGTCATAGGTGATGGGAACTAGGAGGCTAACGCGGTTGTTGACAATTAGCGAAGGACGGACGGAAAGGTTTTGGGTAAAGCCAATTTTACTTACGGCTGCAAAGCCGAAACGACCGATGGCGCTATCGCCCCCTACACCAATATTGGCACCGATCCCCACATAGCTGACGCCGCCTTCTAAGCGTCTGGGTTCGACACCTTGGGCGATCCTGACTTCAGAAAGTTGAGCCAGTTCGGGAACGGGGGTAAAGGCGGGTTGTTCGCTGAGGCTGGCGGCGTTTGTGATGCTGGTTCCGGGGAAGGGGATCTGGGCCGTTTCTGGAGATGCAGGTTCGCTCTCGGTTTCTGCAACTGTACTGAGTTCTGGGCTTAAGGGTTCAATCTCTTGCGCGATCGCACACAAGCTACCCCCTAGAAGGCTAGCTAGCGCGGCGCTTAGGGGTAAAAACCAAGTTAGGTGTCTCATATCACTCCTCAACCAATTGGATTTAATAGCGATCGCCATCGATCGCAGACTCGATAGGTTTAACCTTGCAGACCTTGCATTGCCCCAACGACCTGTTGGGAAACAAAAGGCAAGATAGCTTCATTTTTACTCTGGGTTTTTCCCTCTGTAAATACAACCAGTAAATAAGGTTGCAAACCGGGAATTTCAATATAGGCACTATCGTGGCGGACTTGTGAGGTTAACCCCGCTTTTGACCACAGTTGAGCGTTTTCGGGCACGCCTTGACCGAAAAATCCGGTGACTTGGTTTTCTGGATCGTTCTCCAGAACAGTTGGATCGAGCGATCGCTTCATCAACGCCATCATCTTCTGCGACGCCTGGGAAGAGACTGCAACCCCCCCAATAATGCTGTGTAAGAGGCGGGCTGTTGCGTCTGTGGTCAGCATATTGCGGTTTTCCATCATTTCACCCAAAAATGCCCGTTCGCGCCCGTAAGCCCCATCTCCCCAGGTCTTTTGGTTCACGTTAATGCTTTCTAATTCCGCCCATCCCAAGGTTTTAAGATAGCGGTTGACAATATTGCGCTGCGACTTCCAGGTTTCAAAGGGGGCGGGGGGCAGTTCCGGACCGCCTGTGGTGCCCGTTAGCACATCAACAACGAGGGCAGTAGCGTCATTGCTAGAATCGACAATCATGTCGCGGATGGCGCGTTCGAGTTCTGGTGAAGGCTGAATCATTTTTTTGTCCACCCACTCGTACACCGCCACGAGATAAAACAATTTCACAATACTCGCCGGGTAAATTCGCTCAACGCCGCGATAGCTATAACCGCGTACGGGATGCTTCCAGAATTCTTCCGGGGATAGCGCCCCGCCCGTGTTGACGGGGACAGGCGGATCGTAGACAATCCAAGTCATTGCAATTTGGTTGCGGGCGAGTTGGGGAAATTCAGCCCAGGTGGTTTCAAGAATGCGATCGCCCAATTGTTGGAGTTGTTCGTCTTTGCGGAAAAAGGTCATCGTTGTTGGGTAGAAAAGGTCTTATGGTGTCTGTTGCTTCAGTGTCTCAGAGTGCGATCGCTCTGGAGTATGTTTGCCAAAGAAATCTCGATCTCTATGATTCTCCAGAGTGCGAGAGGCTGGCAACTCAAGCCGCCGCCGGACGGCATCTCAAGCTAGTGCGATCGCCCCAAGCAACGGCGGTTGAAGTCCGCTTGTGCGAAGATGACTATCCCTGTTGGTTATCCTTAGCCGATCTCGAAACGTTGGCAGAAGCGACAGCCCCCTATCAAGCGGTGGCGCGATCGCGATCGGAGATTGAGGCTAAGTTACCAGAGGCGATCGCATTTGCTCAAACTGCAAGGCAACAGCCCAATTACTATTTATGGGGCGGAACGGTTGGCCCGAATTATGATTGTTCGGGGTTAATGCAAGCGGCGTTTGCCTCAGTCGGGATCTGGCTACCCAGAGATTCTTATCAGCAAGAAGCTTTTACCGAACCCGTCTCGCTGGATGAGTTGAAACCCGGAGACTTGATTTTCTTTGGCACCCCTGAAAAAGCAACCCACGTCGCCCTATATTTGGGGGAAAGCCGCTATCTTCACAGTTCCGGGAAAACCCAAGGCCGCAACGGAATCGCGATCGATCCGTTGAGCGATCGCGGGGATGCCGTCGTGCAAGCCTACTTTAAACAGTTGCGCGGGGCCGGTCGAGTGGTTTGCAGCTATTGCCCGACTTAGCGTTTGGGCCGGGGATTCTGGACTGGCGGCTTGAGGGGTGCGAGTTTTAGTTGGCGAATGGCGATGCTAGCCGACTGGGAAACATAACCGATGGGATCTCTTAAGGCGCGTTGCAGAAAAGGAACCGCTTGCGGGGAGTGAATGCCACCCAAGGCCATAATTGCAGCTTGGCGAACTTTGGGCTTGGCGTCTTGGCTGAGTTTGCCCAAGATTGGGATCAGCATATCGCTGTTGCTACGCAGTCGGTTACGCTTCATGAGGTTGCCTAGGGCGATCGCCACTGACTGGCGCACGTCGGGGCTGGCGTGACGGGCATAATTGATTAATTGGGAGAGCTTACCCACTTGTCCGGTTTCTCCCCACCCTAAAACCTGCTGGCACAGTTCGTAAGGATGCAGGTTTGCGGTTTGTTCGGGAACGAGCAGAATGGGAGATTCGGAGATGGGGACTTGTGGCGGCGCGATCGTGGGATTCATCAGCGCGGCGGATTCCACAACGGGGGCTTGGGGGAGAACGGCGACTAAAGCGGCCTGGTTGCTCTCAATTTTGGAAATTTCGGTTTCTTCGGGATCGGGGAGGGTTTCGTACTGCTGGCGCAGGTTTTGCACGAGTTCCTCAACTCGACCTTCATAGCTAGCTTCTGGAGGGGTGGAAATGGAACCCCATTCAGGATTCAGTAAATCGGCGGATTCAGCAACGGGCGATTGAGGAAGTATAGCTTCGAGGGCTGCTTGGTTGCGTTCGACTCTTGGAATGGGGGGCGCATCCGGATCGGGAAGCGTTTCCTGCTTCTCGCGCAGATGTTGCTGAATCTCGCTCATTCGTCCTTCATAGCTGTCTTCTGGGAAATCAGTCGGACGATCTGTCGCCCTGCGTAGCTCTTGAATTTGCCGTTCGTAGTCGGCTCTAACTTGTTCGAGAGTTTGCTGGGTGCGGGCAAGTTCGGCCTCGTATTGCGATCGCGTGGCTTGGATTGCCTGTTGAATCTGGGCTTCTTGGTTGCTTTGCAATTCGGCGATCGCGTTTTGGGACTGGGTGAGTTGGGCTTCGTAATCTTGCTGGATCGGGACAATGGCTTGCCGCATCCGGGTTTCGTGTTTTTTCTCCAACTCTTCAATCGCTTGGCGAGTCTGTTCTACATGCTCGCGGCGTTGCTGTCCAAGCCGTCTTTCCAAGAGTTGGTAGGCGATCGCCACGCCAGCCAAAAAGCCGACAAGCAAAGCGAGCAAGACAAACACAATCATCCGTAAACCTTCCTCAACAGACAACATCACTCCTCAATTCATATCATTTATTGGCTGGCAAATACGGGAGGCGAGCTAAAAAATTAGCAGCAGATTTGCATCAATTTGTTAATGGTTTATTTACAAAAATTAATATATAAATCCCCTTTTACCCTGTTCAGCGGGATTGAAAATGAACTTTTCTAAAGCCCTCCCCGAATTCTGTAAAGTTATACCCCGGTCGTGCGTAAAATATGAGCTTAAGTTCATCACGATCGTTTCACAACGCGAGGAATAATAAATTATGGCCGATCCAAGAAATATGGAAGTCGTAAAACCCTACGACGGCGATCCGTTTGTTGGACATCTTTCAACCCCCATTTCGGATTCTGATTTTACGCGAGCTTTTATTGGCAATCTTCCCGCTTACCGCAAAGGACTGTCTCCCTTCCGGCGCGGCTTAGAGATTGGGCTAGCCCACGGTTACTTCTTGCTAGGCCCTTGGGTCGTATTTGGCCCCCTGCGCGACTATCCAGGCGCGGCTAACCTGGGTGCTTTAATCTCCGCCGTAGCTCTGATTTTGATTGCAACGGCAGGGATGTCCGCTTACGGCTTCGTTACCTTTAAAGAACAAGATAACCCCCAAGGGTTAACCCCCAAAGTCTCCGACCGTCTGAAAACTGACGAAGGCTGGAGCGAATTCACCGGCGGATTCTTCCTCGGTGGTACGGGTGGCGCGTTTGTAGCTTACTTCCTGTTGGAAAACTTTGAAGCTGTAGACGCGATTTTCCGTGGATTAGTCAATCGTTAGACTTGAGCGAGATTGCTCAATTGAGAACCTTGTGCCAATCGTGTCTGAGGGTCTGACGGTGTGGAGTGTCTGAACCTCCGCAGCTTCAGATCCTTCCTAACTTTTGTTAAGTCTTTTAAGAACTTACAAATTAGGACGCGGGCTACAGTAAAATCCACTTGGAACGTTGTCATTTTACATAGGAAGAAACATTTATGACAGGCGATTACGCTGCTTCTTTCTTGCCTTGGATTTTGATTCCTGTTGTATGCTGGCTCATGCCTTTAGTCGTCATGGGACTGTTATTTATCTATATCGAAAGTGACGCTTAATCCTCGGAAAAATCTTTCCTAAGATGGATTGCCAATCCCTACATAAAAGTAGGGATTTTTTATGGCATCGCTGAAGAATACCTGGGGTTTTCTATCAGCAAATTGGGAGTTCAATTTTAAACACAGTTCCTTCCCCCAAAACCGATTGACAGCTTAAGAAACCACCATGTTTCTCGCAAATAATCTGCTGGCTGATGGACAAGCCTAACCCAGTTCCTTTACCGACAGGTTTTGTGGTAAATAAGGGTTCAAATAAACGCGCTTGTACCTCCGGAGGCATTCCGCTACCATTATCGGCAATCTGAATAATAGCTTTGTTCGGTTCTAGGATTGTAGAAATTGAAATGGTCGGCTGGAATCCTTGAGTATCTAGGGGCGAGCGTTCTTCTTCTAAGGCGTCAATCGCATTGGCTAGCAGGTTCATAAAGACTTGATTCAGTTGACCGGGATAGCATTCAACTGGGGATAAATCGCCATAATTTTTGAGAATCTGAATGGCCGATCGCTTCTGGTTCGCTTTTAAGCGATGCTGCAAAATTAGGAGCGTGCTTTCTAAGCCTTCGTGAATATTGCAGGCTACTTTGTTGGTGGTATCGCAGCGATAAAAGTTGCGGAGAGAAACGCTTAAGGCGGCGATGCGGTCAATTCCAACTTTCATCGAAGAAAGCATATGGGGGAAGTCTTCGATCAGATAGGCTAGATCGATTTCTTCTGCATGATCGCTAATTTCGGGGACGGGGTTGGGATAGTGTTTTTGATAAAGCCTGAGATGATTGAGCAGGTCGGTGTTATAGTCTTCTGCGTATTTAAGGTTGCCAAAAATAAAGCCGACGGGGTTATTGATTTCGTGCGCTACCCCGGCGAGGAGTTGACCGAGGGTTGCTAGTTTTTCGCTTTGGACGAGATGAATTTGGGCTTGCTGGAGTTGATGCAAGGCTTGGGTGAGTTCGGCGGTACGGGCGATGACGCGGGCTTCTAGTTCTTGGGTGAGGGCTTGGAGGGCGGTTTCGGCGGCTAGGCGTTCGGCTATTTCTTGTTGGAGTTGTCCGTTTTGTTTGTCGAGTTCTTCTTGGGCGAGTTGGCGGCTTTCTTCGCTGAGGACTAACCACCAGGAGGCGATCGCAACTAGTACCAGAAAAACGGCGTAGAGTTGGAAAAAGCTGAGTTGCACTTGGGCTGTTGCTTCAACCACTGGGGCGATTTGTTGGGTGTAAAACAGCCACAACACCAGGGCGATAAACCCAGAAATGCTGCTGAAAATTAATAGGAACGATAGCAGCCGCTGACCGATGTGAGGCGAGATTTTTTGAGTATACAGGGTTTGCAGTTGGGCAATCCAAGGATGGTGTGGGTTGGGCTTGCAGCTATCGTGACAGCGGGCATCTAGGCTGCAACACAGCGAACAAATGGCGGTATCGTAGATTGGGCAATAGGCCATATCTTGCGGTTCGTAGAGGTTTGAGCAAATACCGCACGCGATCGCAGTTTCGGAGGTTTCGTGGAAGTGGGTGTTTTCTCTGGCAATGTAATATTTACCTTGGGTGACAATAGCGATCGCAGGCGAGAGGATAAAGGCGACGCCGAGGGCGATGAAGGAAGAGAAGGCTTGGGCGGTGCTGCCAAATGCACCCAAGAAAGCGGCGATCGCGATCGCAGAAGCCACCAGCATTGACCCGAAACCCACGGGGTTAATGTTGTAAAGGTAGGCGCGTTTAAATTCAATATAGGAGGGGCTAAAGCCGAGGGGTTTATTGATGACGAGATCGGCGACTAAGGCCCCCACCCAGGCGATCGCAATATTCGAGTAAAGACCGAGAACGGCGTCTAGGGTGGCAAAAACGCCCAGTTCCATCAACAAAAGTGCGATCGCCACGTTAAAGACTAACCAAACCACCCTTCCGGGGTGAGAGTGGGTGAGGCGCGAAAAAAAGTTAGACCATGCCAGCGATCCGGCGTAGGCGTTGGTGACGTTAATTTTAATTTGCGAAACAATTACAAAAAAGGTAGCCACGCCCAGAACGACTTCTGGGTTATGGAAAATCGCCTCAAACCCCACAAGGTACATTTGAATGGGTTCGTGCGCTTTGGCAAAACTCACGCCCTGGCTGACGGCTAAAGCGGCTAGAAATGCCCCTCCGAGTTGTTTAGCTGCCCCCAACACAATCCATCCCGGCCCGGCTGCAATGGCTGCTATCCACCATTGACGGCGGTTTTCCGGCTGGCGATCGGGCAAAAAGCGCAGATAGTCTACTTGTTCGCCAATCTGAGCAATTAAAGAAAAGGAAACGGTTGCCGCCGAACCAAACAGCAGGGGATTAAAGCTAGCGCCGCTAGGGGATTCTCCGGCAAAGTTAACCCATTGATGCAGGGCTTGAGGGTCTTTACAGAGAATAAAAACATAGGGAGAAATCATCAAAATTAACCAGATCGGCTGCGTCCAAAATTGCAACTGGTTAATTAAGGTGACGCCAAAAAAGACGAGGGGAATAATAATTAAGGAGCAAATAATATAGCCAAGCCACAGGGGAAGGTGAAAATAAAGTTCTAGCGCCTGGGCCATAATTGCGGCTTCTAAGGCAAAGAAAATAAAGGTAAAGGAGGCATAAATTAAGGAGGTAATGGTCGATCCGAGATAGCCAAAGCCCGCCCCTCGCGTCAACAAGTCCATATCAATGTTGTATTCGGAGGCGTAGTAGCAGATGGGTAAACCGGCTAGAAAAATAATGATGGAAACAATAACAATCGCCCAAAAAGAATTCGCAAATCCGTAGCTAATGGCAAGCGAACCCCCAATGGCTTCTAGGGCTAAAAAGGAAATTCCCCCAATCGCAGTATTGGCAACCAAGAGTTCCGACCATTTTCTAAAAGACTTTGGGGTAAAGCGTAAGGCATAGTCTTCTAGGGTTTCAGTGGCTACCCAAGTGTTATAGTCGCGTCTGGCTTTAACAACTTTTGACGCTATAGGAATAGACATAAGCGATTGTCTCTAAATCTACTGAACGCGAACAGATAAGCCTGAACAATGGGTAGAGCGGACTGAATTCATCGCCCAAAGGTTAATGAGTGAATGCGTCCCTGAGATGCTATTCCACTCGCCTCAAGCGGGCAGATTTCGATCTTCATGAACCCGGAAACACAGCTAGATCGAGTATCACTAATGTATCTGCGATCGCGCGCGTGCGATCGTTGTGAGAAATACCATTTTTAAGATTCCCGATAATTCCCCAGAAGTAACATTAATAGATTAAAAAATGTTATAGCAATAATCCAGACCAGACTATCTTTACCCCAATCGATCGGTAATTTTCCATGCAAAAATCCCCCACCCGAAGGTAGGGGATTTTTCTAATGACCTAAAGCTAAGGGTTTAGGTTAACCAAACTTACCTGCTGTTGAAGCAATCACGAAGGCGGCATAGGTGAGGACAAAGCCAACGGTGAAGTGAGCTAAACCTACTACGCGACCTTGAATGATCGACATCGCAACCGGCTTGTCTTTCCAGCGAATCAGGTTCGCCAGAGGCGTGCGCTCGTGCGCCCAGACGAGAGTTTCAATCAACTCTTGCCAGTAACCGCGCCAGCTAATCAGGAACATGAAGCCGGTTGCCCAAACCAGGTGTCCAAAGAGGAACATCCAGGACCAAACAGCCAGGTTATTCATGCCGTACGGGTTGTACCCGTTGATGAGCTGCGAAGAATACAGCCACAGGTAGTCGCGGAACCAACCCATGAGGTAGGTCGAAGACTCATTGAACTGAGCCACATTACCTTGCCAAATGCCCAGGTGCTTCCAGTGCCAGTAGAAGGTTAACCAAGCAATGGTGTTCAGCATCCAGAACATGGCGAGGTAGAAAGCGTCCCAAGCGGAGATGTCGCAAGTACCGCCACGGCCAGGACCATCGCAAGGGAAGGCATAGCCGAAGTCTTTCTTGTCGGGCATCAACTTGGAGCCGCGAGCATCCAACGCACCTTTAACCAAGATTAAGGTGGTGGTGTGCAGGCCGAGCGCGATCGCATGGTGAACCAAGAAATCGCCAGGACCAATGGTTAGGAATAAGGAGTTGGTACCGCTGTTGATGGCATCCAACCAACCGGGCAACCAAACGTTACCGTAGTTGGGCCAAGCAGTGGTCGCAATGCTATCCGGGTTGGACAGCAGCACATCCATACCGTAGAGGGCTTTACCATGAGCCGCTTGGATGAATTGAGCAAACACAGGCTCAATCAAGATTTGCTTCTCAGGGGTGCCGAAGGCAACCACAACATCGTTATGGACGTACAGACCTAGGGTATGGAAGCCTAGGAATAAGGACACCCAGCTTAAGTGCGAGATGATCGCTTCTTTATGCTGGAGAACGCGGTCTAACACGTTGCCCTTGTTTTGTTCGGGATCGTAGTCGCGGACGAGGAAAATCGCACCGTGAGCAAACGCGCCCACCATGATGAAGCCTGCAATGTACTGGTGGTGAGTGTACAGCGCTGCTTGGGTGGTGAAGTCCTTCGCCATGAAAGCGTAAGGAGGCAGCGAGTACATGTGCTGGGCAACCAGAGAGGTAATAACCCCTAATGCTGCTAGCGCAAACGCCAGTTGGAAGTGCAGGGAGTTGTTCATGGTGTCATACAACCCCTGGTGAGGCAGGTTGAACTGACCTTCGTTTTTGATTCCAAACAAAGGCTGTTTCGAGTTCACCATCTCCTTGATGCTGTGACCGATACCGAAGTTTGTCCGGTACATGTGGCCCGCAATGATGAAGATGACTGCGATCGCCAAATGGTGGTGAGCCATATCCGTCAACCACAGAGACTGGGTTTGAGGATGGAAACCGCCCAAGAAGGTCAGAATCGCGGTACCTGCGCCTTCTGCCGTACCAAATACATGGCTAGCAGAATCCGGGTTTTGAGCATAAGCGCCCCAATTTCCGGTAAAGAAAGGAGCCAGACCTGCGGGGTGAGGCAGCGTAGACAGGAAGTTATCCCAGCCAACGTGCTGTCCGCGAGACTCAGGAATGGCCACGTGAACTAAGTGTCCAGTCCACGCTAAAGAGCTGACGCCGAACAATCCAGCTAAGTGGTGGTTCAGACGAGACTCAGCATTTTTGAACCAGGACAAGCTCGGACGGAACTTGGGCTGGAGGTGCAACCAACCTGCGAACAGGAAGACTGCCGACAGGAGCAGGAGGAACACAGCGCCTTGATAGAGGTCGCCGTTCGTCCGCATCCCGATGGTATACCACCAGTGGTAGATACCAGAGTAGGTAATGTTAACCGGGTTAGAAGCACCGCCTTGGGTAAACGCTTCTACCGCCGGTGCCCCAAATTGGGGGTCCCAAATCGCGTGAGCAATGGGACGGACGTTGAGCGGATCTTTAATCCACTGTTCAAAGTTACCTTGCCAGGCTACATGGAACAGGTTGCCAGAAGTCCACAGGAAAATGATTGCTAGATGACCGAAGTGCGAAGCAAAAATCTTTTGGTAAAGATTTTCTTCCGTCATGCCATCGTGGCTCTCAAAGTCGTGAGCTGTGGCAATCCCGTACCATAGCCGACGTGTCGTCGGGTCCTGAGCGAGGTCTTGGCTAAACTTGGGAAATTTTGTTGCCATCTTTAAGTCCTTCTCGCTCTCATCCTACAGAAATGATTCGAGCCAGGAAGAATGCCCAGGTTGTGGCAATTCCTCCTAGGAGGTAGTGAGCCACCCCAACAGCCCGGCCTTGAATAATGCTCAATGCACGAGGCTGAATTGATGGAGCAACCTTTAATTTATTATGGGCCCAAACAATGGACTCGATCAGTTCTTGCCAGTAGCCGCGACCGCTGAACAGGAACATCAAGCTAAATGCCCAAACAAAGTGAGCGCCCAGGAACAGCAAGCCATAAGCAGACAATGCCGAACCGTAGGAAGTGATGACCTGAGAAGCTTGCGCCCACAGGAAGTCGCGCAGCCAGCCGTTAATGGTAATTGCGCTTTGGGCAAAATTACCCGCCGTGATATGGGATACCGTGCCATCGGGCGATACTGTTCCCCAGACATCTGACTGCATCTTCCAACTGAAGTGGAAAATTACAATCGATAAGCTGTTGTACATCCAGAACAGACCCAAGAAAACATGGTCCCAACCAGAGACTTGGCAAGTGCCGCCCCGACCTGGACCGTCGCAGGGGAAGCGGAAGCCTAAGCTAGCTTTATCGGGAATTAAGCGAGAGTTACGGGCAAACAGAACGCCCTTGAGCAGAATCAGAACGGTGACGTGAATGGTGAAGGCGTGGATGTGGTGGATCATGAAGTCCGCCGTACCCAGCGCGATCGGCATCATCGCCACTTTGCCGCCAATCGCTACAGCGCCGCCGCCAAACGCATAGCTAGCAGGTTCTAGCGCGTTGGGAGCCGTGTTACCGGGAGCGATCGCGTGGATATTTTGTACCCACTGGGCAAATACAGGTTGAAGTTGAATTGCGGTGTCGGAGAACATGTCCATCGGACGACCGAAAGCTCGCATCGTGTCGTTATGCACGTACAGACCGAAGCTGTGGAAGCCTAAGAACATGCAAACCCAGTTCAAATGGGAGATGATGGCATCCCGGTGACGAATCACGCGATCCAGCAAGTTGTTAACATTCTTGGCTGGGTCGTAATCGCGCACCATGAAGATTGCCCCATGAGCGCCTGCTCCAACGATTAGGAAGCCACCGATCCACACGTGGTGGGTGAACAGCGAAAGCTGAGTGGCATAATCCGTCGCGATGTACGGATAGGGAGGCATGGCGTACATGTGGTGAGCCACAATGATCGAGAGCGAACCCAACATCGCTAAGTTAATCGCGAGTTGTGCGTGCCAAGAAGTGGTCAGGATTTCATATAGACCCTTATGGCCTTCGCCCGTAAAGGGACCTTTGTGGTTTTCTAAGATGGTTTTGATGCTATGGCCGATGCCCCAGTTCGTGCGGTACATATGACCCGCAACGATGAATAGCACGGCTAATGCTAAGTGGTGGTGAGCGGTGTCAGACAACCACAGTCCACCTGTAACCGGATTCAAACCGCCTTTGAAGGTCAGGAAGTCGGTATAAGCGCCCCAGTTCCCGGTAAAGAAGGGAATAACGCCTTGGAAAAATCCCCAATTGACTTTGGGATACAGCTCGCTCATCAAGCTGGGATTGAGGATAAATTCTTGAGGCAGGGGGATGTCTTTGGGGGCAACACCTGCGTCGAGCAGCTTGTTGATGGGTAAAGACACGTGAATTTGGTGTCCGGCCCAGCCCAAGCAACCTAGACCTAAAAGTCCGGCGAGGTGGTGGTTCAGCATCGACTCCACATTCTGGAACCATTCCAGCTTGGGAGCGCGCTTGTGATAGTGGAACCAGCCAGCGAACAGCATCAATGCTGCCATGACGAGGCCGCCAATAGCAGTGCAGTACAGTTGGAAGCTGTTCGTGATGCCGGAAGCACGCCACAGTTGGAACAAACCAGAGGTGATTTGAATACCGTGGAAGCCGCCTCCAACGTCACCGTTGAGAATTTCTTGACCAAAAATTGGCCAGACGACCTGAGCGCTTGGCTTAATGTGAGTGGGATCGGTCAGCCAAGCTTCGTAATTGGAAAATTTAGCGCCGTGGAAGTATGCGCCACTCAGCCAGATAAAGATCACGGCTAAGTGACCGAAGTGAGCGCTGAATATCTTGCGGGAAACGTCTTCTAAGTCACTGGTGTGACTGTCAAAATCGTGGACAGTGGCGTGAAGGTTCCAAATCCAAGTTGTGGTTTTGGGCCCTCTGGCCAGGGTGCGGTCAAAGTGTCCGGGTTTTGCCCATCTTTCAAAAGAAGTGGGAACCGGGTCCTTATCCACAACAACCCTAGCTTTTCCCTCTTGTCCCTGTGGGGTAGTTGTCATTGAGACTCTCCTCTCATTAGACAAGCATCGTCTTTGGAGAAAGAACAAGGTTAAATCCACTTCACAGTTGCCTGACGGCCCGTGTTCTTGGGTTGAGGTTCTTGGCAAGTCGGTCTAGTAAAACTCAGTTGATGAGACCCAGATTTAGTTTTGTAACTTAAATAACGGGTGCGACCGCTGGCTTTAGAACCTCCGAACAAGGTTCATCTTGAGTCCCTTAATCGCGAAATTAAGGTTTTGGGATGAATTCCGTTGCAGTGGTGTTCTGTTTGTGAATTATAGGACTTGTCTCCCTTGCAATGAAAGGGGTTAACAATAATTCAAATTTGCCAAGCCAAGCCATAGCACGGTTTAGGAACCTGAAGGAGTTAAGACAAAAGTCAAGTATTTATTGATAAAGTTTACAAATCGACATAACAAGCCAATGTAAACACTGCCATTTGAAGGGAAATTGTCGGCAAAATCGACGGCGTAGATCGTTACAGGGAGCAGATAGAGTTTTCTCTGGTTCAAAGGTCTGGGATGATGATTCTTGAGAGCATTGGATAAGATACAGGCAGCATTGAGGAGTATATCGACGTGTTTGGTATCAATTGGCGATCGCGGACGATTCGACGACTGGGGTTATCCCTGTTGAGTGCGATGTTAATCTTGGGGACAGTCAGTTGTGGCGATCGCGCCGAGGCTCCCCCAGGACTTCCCCTGACCAGCAATTCAACCTCCCAAACCGCAAAAAACATTGCCGAGGTTTCCCCACCGGAAGTCATCCAGCAATTGCGACAAACCCTAGAGGTTTACCAACCCCAAGTCAAAATCCTCAGTCCCCAACTCAACGAAGTCCTCACCGACACCAGCGTCAGCGTCCGCTTGCAAGTCCAAGATTTACCCTTATTCAAAGATGAAAAATGGGGTCTAGGGCCGCACCTGCACGTCATTCTGGACAATCAACCCTACAAAGCGGTTTACGACACCAGCCAACCCCTAGTTTTTGAAGACTTATCACCCGGAACCCACACTATCCGAGCCTTTGCCTCGCGTCCGTGGCACGAAAGCTTCAAAAACGAAGGCGCTTACGCTCAAACCACCTTCCACATTTTTGCCAGAACTCAAGATAACGACCCAGAACTCAAAAAACCGCTACTCACCTATAGCCGTCCAGTCGGTACCTATGGCGCAGAACCCATCCTGCTCGACTACTATCTCACCAATGCCCCATTACACCTCGTTGCTCAAGAAAAACCCAACGACGACATCCTCGACTGGAAAATTCGCGCCACCGTCAACGGCGAAAGCTTCATCATCGACCAGTGGCAACCCCTTTACCTCAAAGGCTTCAAACCGGGTAAAAACTGGGTAGAACTCGAACTGCTCGACGAATTTGGCAACCCCATCGAAAACGAATTCAACAACACCGTCCGCCTCATCACCTACGAACCCAGAGGCAAAGACACCCTAGCCAAACTCACGCGCGGCGAACTATCAGCCAGCGAAGTTCGCAGTATCGTAGACCGCAGCTACACCGCACCTCCTTCTCCCGTCGTTCCCACCCCAGTTCCCACTCCCGAAGCCTTCCCAACCCTACCGGAGATTGTTGAGTCTCCAGAACCTGAAGTTCAACCCAGCGAGACACCTCAGCCTACAAGTTTCTTCAACCGTTTCCGCCAACCCAAATCAACTGCACCCACGGTTTTGCCTAGCCAACCCGAAGTTGCACCTAGCCTGCCAGAAGTGCTAGAAACCCCTTCACCGGAACCGGAAGTAGAACTCCCCTTACCGAAGTTCAACCAGCGAGACACCTCAGCCGACGGGTTTGTTTAACCGTTTCCGCCAACCCAAATCAACCGCACCTACGGTTTTGCCTAGCCAACCCGAAGTTGCGCCTAGCCTGCCAGAAGTGTTAGAAACCCCTTCACCGGAACCGGAAGTAGAACTCCCCTTACCTGAAGTTCAACCTAGCGAGACACCTCAGCCTGAAGCGACGCCAGCTTCAGAACCTAACCCACCGGGAAACTTTTTGAACCGGCTGCGACAAAAACGCGAGCAAAATAGACTTCTACCGACGCCTAGTGCTGCTCCAACTTTGCCGGAAATTGTCGAAACTCCAATAGCGGAACCTTCCCCAGAACCCAGCATTGAGGAATCTTTACCCATTCCCCAACCGGAGATAACCCCAGAAGCGGCTTCAACCCCCCTCCCGTTGATTCAACCAACGGCGTCGCCTAATATTCCCAGTCGCTATTTCCCCGCCTCACCAGAAGCCTCTCCAATGCCAGAATTGGAGGCTGAGGAACCTCAACCCGATAACTTGTAGGATAGGTGAAGCGATCGCAAAATCTATCCCATCTTTAACTAAGCCGGGTTTGAGTTTAAGTTAAGTTGCTCAGAATGAGCGATCGCCCTATTTCCTTGGGTAAAGATAGAATTAGCTTTACCCAATTTTTTGTTCGCTCAATCTCGGTCTAACTCTTGAAATAACAGCTTTCCAGTTATTTCAGCCAAACCGGGTTGAGATTTAACCTCAAAGGTCCTCTGACAAGCTTCGGGTAACTTTAACGCCTCAACGCACAATTGCGCGATATCCTCACGGCTCACCTGACCGCGTATGGTATCCCCTTGTTCAAACCGTAACGTTTGTCCTCCCGTTTCTTCGGTCAGCGCGCAAGGTCGAATAATGGTGTAGGGAAGGCTGCTTTGGCGAATCACCTCTTCCCCCCGTAACTTCCAAGTCAGCAGTCCGCCTAATTGGTCGTTCATCCGAACCGCCGGGGGTTCTTCTTCTAGGTTCAATCCGGGTTTTCCCGGTCGGGTGACTCCGGCCGAGCTAATGTGGATAAACCGAGGTGTAGTATTGCCCCCATAAGCTTTGATAGATTCAACATAAAGGGCGAATCCACCCGGATTGAAGTGGGGGTTAAGCGCGCCATCATATTCAAACTTACTGAGCATTAACTGAAAGGCATAAACCCGTTGGGTATCCAGCCTTGGTGTATCTCGGACAACCTTGGCGCGAAATACCGGAACCAAGTCTGTAAAGGGAATGCGAACCGTTATCCATTGATTGGCAACGGTATCAAAGGAATAACTATAACCAATTCCATCCCATTTATTTTCGCCGCGCAGAATGCACTTATAACGCTGTCCATCCCCTTTCAATCGCAATTCAATACCGCTAAACTGGCTTAAATCGAGGGGAGGGGTTAAATTTTTCGTTCTGACTGAAGCAAAACCCCCAGAGTTCGCGGTGGAAACGATACCGCTAAACAACGCACTGCCTTCAATTAAGCGAATTTCACTTTCGCTAACTCCCCCCATCACCACATCGTCAACGGCTCCCCACAGTTCGGCAATTTGGGCATTAGGGGATTTAAAATCAAAAATCATTTGCTGGTCTGCGGGAGGCAGACAGCGAATGGCTAAATTGACTAAATTCTGAATCCCCTGATATTCAACGGCTTCAGGACTATCGGCAACTTCGGGTAAATAGAATTTGATGCCTTGATAATATTTTTCGCGAGTGGGGGTATCCCCTTCTACGGGTTGCACGCGAGTACCCGTACAGCAAATAATGGCGATCGCATCTCGCATCAAAGCAGGCGTTAAGGTTTCCGGAATGGTCAGATCGGCTTCAAATAGTTCAACGCGATCGCCTAAAATAGTGCGGGCGCGGTTAGCATCCCTGACGAGAGCGCGAACGGCATAGTTTTGAGCCAATAAACGCTCAACCACGCGTTTTCCGACTCCCCCCGTGGCTCCTGCAACCACGATAACGCCCATGTTTTGACCTCCGGATGAAGAAGTAGGCTGGCGAGTTTGACCTTGCAGAATGCGCTTGAGGCAACCCATGAACGGCAGTGCCTCAAAGTCAACTAAGGTTTGGACAAATCTGCCAAAGTCCCATGTTTCTCGCGGATTACTAGACATATCTTTACACTGAATGGGTAGGCTGCTACCTTTCTAGTGTCCCAGAGCGATCGCCCGAAGCACTAACTCCCAAGTCAGACTTTAAAATAAAAAAGAGCGAGTTTTCCCCGCCCTAAGTAACCCCTAAATAATACCGACAGCAATGCTTAAAATCGTGCTAGATGGAGGATTGAGCGCGACGACGCAAGCCAAATAAACCCGCACTACCCACACCCAGAAGCGCTAAAGTCGCGGTGGGTTCGGGAACATCGGCGGCTGAAACGAGCCGTGCAGAGACGATAAAGTCGTTGAAGTCGCCTTCTCCCCGTTTATTCGCGCGTTCCCAGCCATCTTCCATACCGATAATCACGCTGCCATCAACCGTCAGCGTATTAAACTCTTGAGGCCCCTTCCAATTAGGTCCAGTGGTTAAGTAAGTGTGAGTTCCATCGTATTGAAACTTAGCCGCACTCGCATCAACAGTGTGATTGCTTCCCCAATAGGCCAGTTGATAGGTAATGCCCGCCGTAAACTTAAAGACGGCTTTGAACGGTTCGCTGAGAAACTCAGGGTTAACTGCAATATACTCAGGCGTCAGTTTCCAATCGTTAGCTTCCCCAGAACCTGGGTTGTATCCCCGCGTTTCGGAAAATAGGTCGAATTTTTGTCCGCTTAAAGTGTCAATAATCCCAAAGATAGATTTATATTTCCCGTGGGATTCCCAGAAAGTAAACTCAACTTCCGTATCTTGGTCAAAAATAATGCCAGAATTGCCGAAGTTGCTCGACGTTAAAGAAAGCGCCTCAGCAGGTGCAGCCATGCTCATCAGTGTAAGCGCAGCGGCAGTTGTGGTTAAACCAGCGAAAAGTTTAGCGTTCATAAATTAACCCATTCAGGTGATGTGGCATTAAGAAAAGTAAGGCTAAAGAAGCTAGGGGCTATTCTTTATTTTTAGAGAAGCTTTATATCGTAGCACTCTCGGCTTCTCCAGACACTATCCTATGCTTGCTTAATCGGAATATCCAACCGTTAAATCACTTATGCGTTGTGATACTCATCACCGTTGTCCGTAATTACCCTAAATTTTTGGCCAGATTGTAGCGAAGATAGCCTATTGAATCCGTATTTTCTGGAAAGGTCTGAGTCGATAGGGCACATCGTCCCATAAAAAAAGCGCTGCTTCTAGGAGAGTCCTAAAAACAGTCGCTTTCAGTCAATACCACTTCAGCTTGGATAAGACAAAAACGTTAAAGTTACCCAAAAATGCACTAACCTTCTTGGCTGCGACGGCGACGGGTTAAAGCACCGAATGCGCCTACACCGAACAATGCCAGCATGGTCGAGGGTTCGGGAACGTCAGCCGGGGGTTGATCGATTCGGGTTCCTGCAAGACCTCGAATCGCAATCACTACGTCATTAAAGTCGCGGTCAGAATTTTGGTTGTTACCACCTGTTGCACCCAGTTCGCCGAACAGGTCTTCAAAACCGAGGATGACCCAATCTTGGTATTGGTAAGCAATGATGTGTTGTAAACCATCGGGGTTCTTGCTGGGGTCAGCACCATAGCGCCAGTCAGAACCTTGCCAGGGAGAGAGGAGAAATTCTACCTTGGTGCCTGCGGCTTGTTTGCCTAAATTCCAGCCTTGGCCGAGTTGGAGTACGCCATCGTCTTCCGACAGAACGCTATCGCGAGAAGAAATTTCTTGAATCACTGTTTGTTCGGGGCCGCCATTAATTTTGGTAAATAGCGAGCCTCTCATGCCAGCGCCTTCGTTAATGAAAAAGACTTCTACCGGGTCGGCACCATTGGCGAATACCAACGACATGGGATCGAGTTTAAATGCACTGGTGTTTTGAAACTCAAGTCTTTCGGGTTGAACAAACTCCTGATTAAAGAAGCTCCATAAATCCGAAGGAAGAGGACTTGCAGTGGGGGAAAAAGCTTGAGCAGCACTAGCAGCTAAAACTCCAGCAAGGGTTGCTGCTGTACCGAGTAAACCGTTAAAGAAGTGACGCTTCATTTGAAAACCTCCAATAGAGCCAGAGTGTGTGAGAGTCAGCAGGTCAAGGAAGACTAAAAGATGACGAAATAAGAAATAGGCTGAAGCTATAGGGTTATGCTAATAAGCCAGTATTCATGAATTAACGAGTAATTGTCTACCGTTCTCTGCGTTCTTATTCAACTCTTTACAGACTCGAAACATCTATAAAGAGTTGACCTGTCCTGTTTTCTATTGTGCTGCCAAAAATAGGATGAAGCGATGATTTGGAAAGGGTTTTCGCGTGACTCATATCACAGTTTCAGTGAATACTCTTAAGCTTAAAAATAGCTAACCACTGAATTTCTTTAAGTATTTCTCTGGAAAAATATTATTCTTTTTCTAAGCAAATCAAAACCGTACTTTCCACAAACTTACCTCCTTGACCGATCCGAGATTGGGGGAAGTTGCGGAGCATTCCTGGTGATTTCACGCAAACAGGCCTCGGATCGGCGATCGCGATGGCTGCTCTGAGGGAGACTCAATTTGAGGAAGAAGATCGGCAGGGTTCAAAATGTAACGGATTGCAACGCTATAATTAAAGGCGACTAAATCTCAGAAATATTACAGAGCAAAATCAACACACACATGCGAGTTGCGATCGCCGGAGCGGGATTAGCTGGACTTGCCTGCGCGAAGTACCTAACGGACGCAGGTTATACCCCTATCGTTCTCGAACGTCGAGATGTCCTCGGTGGCAAAGTGGCTGCTTGGCAGGACGAAGACGGGGACTGGTACGAAACCGGGTTACACATCTTTTTCGGAGCCTATCCGAATATATTGCAGCTCTTCAAAGAGCTAGACATTGAAGATCGGCTGCAATGGAAAGAACACACCATGATCTTCAATCAGCCCGAAGTACCTGGAACCTACTCTCGCTTCGATTTTCCCGATATCCCTGCACCCTGGAATGGGATTGTAGCGATTTTGCGGAATAACGATATGCTGACCTGGCCCGAAAAAATTAAATTTGGTCTAGGTCTGATTCCAGCGATGATCCAAGGTCAGAACTACGTCGAACAAATGGATCGATATTCCTTCTCCGAGTGGCTGAAGCTGCAAAATGTGCCGCCGAGAGTGGAAAAAGAAGTCTTCATCGCCATGTCAAAGGCGCTGAACTTCATCGATCCGGATGAAATTTCTTCTACGGTCATCCTGACGGCTCTCAACCGCTTTCTCCAAGAGAAGAATGGCTCAAAAATGGCCTTCCTGGACGGTTCGCCAACGGAACGCTTGTGCCAACCCATCGTAGATTACATTACCGAACGCGGCGGGGAAGTCCGCCTGAATGCGCCGGTTAAAGAGTTTCTGCTTGATGAAGATGGCAAGGTTCGCGGTTTCCTAATGCGCGGTTTGGACGGACAGCCCGATGAAGTGCTGACGGCCGATCTCTACGTTTCGGCGATGCCTGTCGATCCGCTGAAGGTGATGCTTCCAGAACCTTGGCGACAACTGGATTACTTTAAGCAGTTGGATGGCTTAGAAGGCGTTCCGGTGATTAATCTCCACCTGTGGTTTGACCGAAAACTGACTGATATCGATCATCTGCTGTTTTCGCGATCGCCCTTACTCAGCGTTTACGCAGATATGAGCAATACCTGCAAAGCCTACGCTAACCCCGATCGCTCAATGCTAGAACTGGTACTCGCGCCAGCAAAAGATTGGATTAGCAAATCCGATAGCGAGATTGTTGAGGCGACTTTAGCAGAACTCGAACAACTGTTTCCCCAACATTTTAGCGGCGACGACCGGGCCAAATTGCTGAAATATCATGTGGTGAAAACACCGCGTTCGGTTTATAAAGCCACTCCCGGCCGCCAACAGCACCGTCCTTCCCAGACTACGCCGATTACTAATTTCTTTTTAACAGGCGATTACACCATGCAACGTTACCTGGCCAGTATGGAAGGGGCCGTACTTTCTGGTAAGCTGACAGCGCAGGCGATCGCGAACAGTAATCGACCTTCGGTGACAAATACTCAACCGATTGGCGTTGGCAGTTAGCTTTTGTCCTTCTGTCTGCGATTGGATATTTCCACTCTTACCGATTACTGACCTTAAGCAGATCGCGCTTTTGCTCATATACGAATGCTACAAATCTCTAAGTCCCCTTGCATGAGAAGCCTGACCTCAGTAGAGGACTCCTACGAACTCTGTCGTAAGATCACCGCCCAGTACGCGAAGACGTTTTATCTGGGAACTTTATTGATGCCAGAAGAAAAACGTCGCGCAATTTGGGCGATTTATGCGTGGTGTCGGCGTACGGACGAGTTAGTAGACGGAAAGGAAGCGGCCGGAACGACCCCCGAAACGCTCGATCGTTGGGAACAACAGCTAGAATCTGTATTTCGCGGCGATCCGGTTGATGATACCGATGTGGCGTTAGTCGATACGCTTTCTAGTTTTCCGTTGGATATTCAACCCTTTCGCGATATGGTGGCAGGTCAGCGTATGGATCTGTACCGCAGTCGCTATGAGACGTTTGAGGAACTTTACCTCTATTGCTATCGAGTGGCGGGTACGGTCGGTTTGATGTCTACGGCCGTGATGGGGGTGGATTGCTCCCGGAATACGGCTCCGTGGAATCAGGCGTGCGAACCCTACTTACCGATAGAGGAAGCGATCGCCCTGGGAATTGCCAACCAACTCACTAATATCCTGCGCGATGTGGGGGAAGATGCGCGACGAGGCCGCATCTATTTACCCCAAGCTGAGTTAGCGCTGTTTAACTATACCGAGCAGGATTTGATGAATGGGGTGGTAGACGAACGCTGGCGCGAGTTTATGAAGTTTCAGATTCAACGCGCTCGTAAGTTCTTTACCCAAGCGGAAAAGGGCGTCCGCTGGCTAATTCCCGACGCGCGCTGGCCGGTTTGGTCGGCGTTGATGCTGTACGCGCAAATTTTGGATGCCATTGAGCGCAACCAATACGATGTATTTACCCAACGCGCTTACGTCTCAACCTCTCGGAAGTTAGTGAGTTTGCCCGTTGCCTATTTGCGATCGCAAGTCTTGTAGTGGGGGTTGGCTCCCCTTTCTTCCTTTTCCCGACATAGCACCATGCAGCTTGAATTCGTTCCGGTTGAAGAGTTTTATTTTGCCTTGACGCTGGCGGTAAAGCCGCTGGAAGAAATCGATCGTCCGGGTTTAGTCGAGCAAGTGCGATCGCGCCTGCACGCCGAACTCGGACAGCCTTCTACAGTGGCAGCAGCGGCTCATAATACGTTTAATTATGTGTTTCGCGTCCCGGATGTGGAAAATACCCCCGCCCCCCGGTTAATTGTCTCAGTTTTGGATTGGCACGATAAACTTCGCATCAGTAGCGATTATGGCTGGGCTTTAGATGCCGAACGCAAGCCAACGCGCACCCTTTTGTTTGAACAGCGTGCGGATTTTGCTCAGGTTTTGCGATCGCATTTACAAGATTGGTGGCAAATTCCCCTAATTCAGTAAGGAGCTACTCTGGAATGGAGAGTAACTCCTGCAAGCGGCGTTAAGCGTTTTTCGCAGACCACCGCCGACGATACCAACTGAGTCCAAATAAAGCACCTAAGCCCAGTAAGGCACCCGTTGAACTAGATTCCGGGATTTTGACCTCTGCTTCTGTGGTGCCCACAGCACTGAGGGCAAAATCGCTATTTTCAAATCCTGTGGGGATATTCCCATCGGCATCGGTATTTAAAACAGGAGTTAGACTAAATCCGGAGATCGATGAATCGCTGAAAGGATTGAGAATGCGATAGGAACCCCCGCGACCCACCAGAGAAGGCGAGAGGTTGACAACGCTTCCCCCCAGACTCCATACCGCAGAAGTATCGCCCGTAATGGTCAGCGTCCCCACGCCTGCATCCGATGTCACCTGGGCGATTTCAAAGACTTCATCTTCGTAAACCCCAGGTTGATACATAAAGCTTAAGTCGAGAAACTCTAAAACCGAAGAACGCGCAAAGTCAACGCGCAGAATTTCCCCGATGTCAATTTCACCGCGAGAAGGGTCGCGACCTAAATTTTGAGCATCGTCAGCAACGCCCAAACCTTGAACGCCACCAATGGTTTTGGTGGTAATTTCTTTGTTGTCGGGTTGGGCCGTTAGCGTAAAGAAGTCATTGACTAAACAGGTGTTCTGGCCCACGCAAAATTCTGCATCAGCAGCCGTGAAAGACGCTGCGATCGCATTCGGGGCAGTCGTTGCTAACCATCCCCCCGTCAAGAGACCAAACCAAAGGGCAGTCTGTTTGAGATTCAAGGAAGTTAACTCCTATTGACTCGAAACAACAAGCGCCATTATGTCAAAGCTTTTTAAGTTTTTCATCCTCTATTTGAAAGAGAATTTAGTTATTTTTTGATGACATCAAGGTCATTCTTGTAAAAAATAAAACCTGAGATTTTTTGGCGCTTTCGTTCAAATTACCCAGATCTTATAAAAATCCAGATCTTTTTTATACTGGAAATTGAAAGTAAAATCTTATCCCAATGCCTTGATACTGCCCCAATTCATCCGTTCTGTAAATTCTGAATTCAAAACTTTAACAAACCTGCGGTATCCCCTACGCCCCTGTCATTCCTAAGATATCAGTAGCGAAAGTTGTGTGTTGCAAAAAACATTTACCGTAAGATTAGCGATATAGGATTTTCATATTCAAAATCAAAATAAAAAAGCGCGATCGCAATCAAATCTAGATGCGACAAAAACAGCTTCCGTATCCATTTAAGCTTGAAAATCCCCGTCCCGAACCGAAAACAAAGCAAAATAATGTAACGTCTATCGCTGTCCCCAGAACAAATAGGATAGACTGAACTGTTCAAAAGATACCTGGCAAGCATTTCAAGCCCCTTGAGATCGACGATGAGAAAGCCACAGTCCGTCAAAGCCTTGGAAGAGTTAGGACGGGTGCAACTCTCCAAAAGTTTTTTTATGCGCGAGTTTCTGTATTCCGAAATCTCGCAAATTGAAGGTATTCCCAATATCCCAGACGATCCTGAATTGGCGATCGCCGCCGGAAAAAATCTCTGCGAGAAGGTACTAGAACCGATCCAAGACGCACTCGGACGTATTACCATCCGTTCTGCTTATCGTTCTTGTGCAGTCAACGCCAAAGGAGCAGAGGATCAGAACCAATATAACTGTGCCAGCAACGAGTCAAACTACGCAGCACATATTTGGGATATGAAAGATGCCGCAGGATACATGGGAGCAACCACCTGTATTATTGTGACCTCATTTATCCCCTATTACGATCGCACTAAAGACTGGACGGCGCTGGCTTGGTGGATACACGATCGCATTGATGCCTATACTAAGATGACTTTTTTCCCCAAATATGCCGCGTTTAATATTCGTTGGAGCGAGAACCCGAAGCTTTCAAAAACAATCTATAGTTATGCTGAGAATCCACATACGCGTAAGAATAAGGGATATTTGACTAAAGAAGGAATGGATAACTTTACAGGTTCACACGAACAGTTTTATCGAGAATTTATTGAATCAATAAATATTTAAGTGCTGTGACGGCAATATGAGGAGGAATAGATGAAACCTATTATTCATAAAGGGCAATTAACGACCTGGAAAGATGATAGAGGTTTTGGCTTCATCAAACCGGATAAGGGTGGAAAAGAAGTTTTCCTACATATCAGTGCTTTGAAAGGAGCAGCACGCCGCCCAAAAGTTGGGGATACCATTTTGTATGAACAAGTTGCTGAACCCAATGGGAAAGTGCGTGCCGTTGGAGCCTCAATTCAAGGCGTTTCACCTCAGCCTTTGCCAACTCAACGAAAACGTAAAAAGCGCAATCTATCCGAAACTTTTATTGGGATTGGGATTGTGACTGTTATTGTATTTGTGATGACTGAGTTTAGCAATAGGGATTCTCCTCCTCTAATTACATCTATTACAAAACCCGGATGTATTATCAAAGGTAATATCTCCATTAATTTAGGCAATAAAATTTATCATCTTCCGGGAATGGAAGATTACGAATCAACTCTTATCAATCTATCGAAAGGAGAGAAATGGTTTTGTTCAGAGTCGGAGGCGATCGCAAGCGGTTGGCGCAAAGCACCCAGATAGCGATCGCCTTAACTATCCCCTAAGCAACAAGCGTCACAGTTCCACTATCAAGATCGTAGCGACCGCCTACAATCCTTAACTGACCCGATTGTACGCGCTCGGTAAGCAGTTGCGATCGCTTTAACTGTTCCATCTGATAGCGGACATTCGCAGTTACCGCATTATCCACAAGATCCCCTGACAAACCCTTAACCTGTTCCACCGCAGGCAGAATCGGCTTCACAAACGCACCAATCGCCCCAGGAAGAGGCTCATTTTGCACCGCCGCAGTCACGGCACCGCAGCGCTCGTGACCGAGTACCATTAAAACTGGAGTGCCTAACAACACGACAGCATATTCAATACTCCCCAGTGCTTCAGGCGTCGCAATATTTCCAGCAATCCGCACATCAAAAATATCGCCAATCCCTTGATCGAAAACAATCTCCGCCGGAACTCGCGAATCTGCACAGCTTAAAACTGTGGCAAAGGGATGTTGTGCCTGTGCTACTTCCAACAGCCGCGCCTCCGATTGATCGGGATATTCTGGATGATGCTGCACAAACCGCTGATTTCCCTCTAGTAACTTTTGTAAAGCCTCATCTGGACTGAGAGAGGAAGCACCGGACAGATCGGCCGCTTGCGCCTGTTCCACTTGCCACAAAAGGCTGCTTGCTGCAATACCAAAGGCACCCATCGAGCCAAATCTAAAAAAATCGCGACGACCAATAAAACCTGTTCTATAACCCATACTCGATTCTCCAGAAAAAATGGAGAATTAAAAATGCAAAATTAAAAAATCAAAGCAAAACGTTAAGCTTAACTTTCTAATTCCTAATTTTTAATTCTCCTCACCTCATAGCGATGCGATACATTTAACAGAGCGGATTTCCATTACATCTGAGATGTAACAGGTTCCTCCAAACTTATTCAACAAAGGACGAACGTTCTCTACCACGCTTTTGAGTTGATCGGGCATACAGAAGGCGATGATATAAACGTTATCCAGCATGGTCATATCTAAATCTTCAGTGCCTTCTCGCAATCCTTGTCCGGCAACATTGCGAATCACCGCATGACCGTGGACGCCCGATTTATTTAAACTATCCAAAATCTTGCTGAGTTCAAACGAGTTGGCAATGATTTCGATTCTTTTGACAAGATGCATGGGATTACCTCCACAACAGGTTGATTCCGTACATATAAAGCGGGATTCCCACAATGATGTTGAACGGGAATGTGACTGCTAGGGCTGTTGAAACGTAAAGGCTGGGGTTTGCTTCAGGTACCGTCATCCGCATCGCAGCCGGAACTGCAATGTAGGAAGCGCTGGCACAGAGAACGGAGAATAAGAGTGCATCTCCTTGAGGCATATTGATGAATCTAGCGATCGCTAATCCAATGCCTGCGTTGACTATAGGAATCAGTATGGCAAACGAGATCAGAAAAAGTCCTGTTTTTTGCAAGTCTTTAATTCTTCTGGCCGCAACCAGTCCCATATCCAACAAAAAGAAGGTGAGAACGCCATAGAACATCCCCTGGGTAAAGGGTTCTAAGACTTGCCAACCATGCTCTCCCGTCAACATCCCGATCAGCAGGCTGCCAACCAGTAGGAAGACGGAACTGTTAAGAAATGCTTCTTGCAGCACTTCAGACCACGCAAATTCTCGCTTTTCATCGACGGTAAATAGATTGACCAGTATTAGACCGACAATGATGGCAGGAGATTCCATTAGCGCCAGTGCTGCAACCATGTAGCCATCAAAATCAATGTTCAGTTCCGTCAGAAATGCGCTTGCGGTAATGAAGGTGACGGCGCTGATCGAGCCATAGGTAGCTGCGATCGCGGCAGCATCGTAGGTATCGAGCTTCAGTTTAAGAATAAAGAAAGTGTACAGCGGGACGACACAAGCCATAATCGTCGCCGCCAGGAGCGTTAGAACCACTTCCTGGGTGACACCACTTTTAGTCAGTTCTACCCCTCCTTTAAACCCAATCGCAAGTAGCAGATACAGCGAGAAGAGTTTGGGAATCGGCGCGGGAATTTCTAAGTCAGATTTGACAAGAACCGCCGTCATCCCCAAAAAGAAAAACAGAATGGGTGGGTTTAGGATATTGGACACAATCAAGCTGGCATCCATGTCCATCCCTCCTGAGACTGACAAAGCTGAAAGTTAAAAAAACTTTGCATTGTGTAGATACTGATGTAACGGTTGAATCATGATGTATCGCGTTCTGTCACCCTCTGTCAATCAGATAGTGTAGTATCCCAAGAATCGTTCAATATGAGTTGGGTCAACAATTGTGAATGAGTAGTCAGGGCAATTAATTGTTTGCTTCTACGAACCTTCAGCAACGTGTATTACAGTTTAAGGTGCGAAGGACTTTAAGATATCATTAAATTTCATCATAAAACCCAGACATAAAGATCATGCTAGGGGGGGGTTTTATTCAGATGTGAGATAATCATCCAATGACCAAAGTAACGTCGGTTCATTGTGCTAAAGCTATCAGTTAAAGTTATCAGTCAAAACTCAGAACGCAAGGAGGACGAGGAGAAATAACGCTCCTAGCGTAGGAAGATTGCTCATGTTTGGAGGCAAAGAAACTCTCCAAAAACCCTTCCAAGAAAGCATCTCTGCTGGAATGTTCTGCTTAATAGTCCACAGTCCAAGTTAAGACCTCTTAAGGAGACGACATGAAACTTTTAACCATTGACACCAAAAGCAACTGCTACGTTATTGACTCCAACGAAATGAACCACCTGCAACAAAATGTTGCTAGTTCTTTTACTTTAGAAAAAGGCACTTTTGATATCAAAATAGCCAGCGGTCGCTATGGTTTTGCTGAAAGCAAAACTGAAGGCGAACCCTTGGTTGTGCTTTGGATATATGGGGTTGATGGTATAACCTTTATCAACAAAAACACAGGTTTTGAAACAGGAGCAACTTGGGCAACCTTAAACGGATATAACGAAAAATTACAGCTAGAGGTCAAAGAAAAAGCGGTTCTTTGTGCTTTATTCTTTGATGTAAATAATACTGATAATCAAGGATCTGTTGACCTTTTAATTACCAGCAACAAGCCATTCTTCAATCCTCAAACCCTAACAGTTGACAGCAAGAAAAATTGTTATGTCCTCGATCAACAAAATATATCTAGTCTGAAACAATTAAATTCCAATTTTGTTGAACTAAAACCAGGAAACTACAAGATAAAAATTCGTGAAAGTAATGCTACTTATTGGTCTTCTGAGGAGAAGTTTCAATTAGAACCTTGGGCTTTGCTATGGATTAAAGATGGAAAATTCGTCTCTAATTTTACAGGTCTTGAAGTTGAAGAAACTTGGTGTTCGCTCAACGGTTTACAAGACGAATTCATTTTAGAAGTCAAAGAAAAAATCACTATTTTAGGATTTTTCTTTGATACCTACAAAGAAGATAACCAAGGACAGGTCGTTCTAGAAATTAACTCAGTGAGTAAGGCTGTAGTAGAGGAAGGCTACGAAAAACTGCCAGAACAGCCAGTAACGTCAGGCGTGAATGAAGGCAATGTTACTGTTGTAAGCACGGGTAGTGGAAGTAGCAGTGGAGGGACAGGTTTTGCTACCAGTGGTGGCGGTGCTAGCTTCAGTGGAAGTAGCAGTGGCGGAACAGGTTTTGCTACCAGTGGTGGCGGTGCTAGCTTCAGTGGAAGTAGCAGTGGCGGCGCTAGCTTCAGCAGCGAGAATGATGTTAGCTTCACTTTCAATCAAGAACAGATGGAACGGATGTGGCAAGAGCTAGCACCCAGGTTTGAAAGCTCAATCACCATAACCGATCAAAAAGACGAAAATAAACAAGCCTACTGGGAAGGTCTTGAAAAATCGATCCTCAAAGGCTATCAAAGTCAAGCTAAACAACTTGCCATGCAAGTAGCACGACTTGAGTTCATGATGAAGACGCTCATCCAACAGACGGAGGTGAATTTTAACCAAAGCTTCCAAGGTTGGTCTGGTTACTTTAATAAAAATCTCAATGACCTGTTTATTACTCGAATTCCCCGAATCGTTAATGACCAGGTGCATCTAGCAATTACCGAGCAAACCCAAGAAATTAAAAGCTTGGTGATTCAACAGATCCAAACAGAACTCAATGAGCGGGTTGAGTCTGTGGTTAATCTGAAAATCACTAATCAAGCTCAAGAAATTAAGGCTTCAGTCATTCAGCAAATGCAAACAGAACTGGAGCAGCGCATTGAAAATGTCGTCAATGTCAAAATTGCGAATCAAGCTCAAGAGATTAACACATCTGTCATTAGCCAGATCTCAACTGACATTGACCAGCGTATTGATAATGCCGTTCAACTCAAAATTGACAATCAATCTCAACAGATCGTCAATCAAGTCATTCAGCAGATCCAAAACGACATCGATCAGCGCGTTGATAATGTCGTAACCCTAAAAATTTCCGATCAAACCCAGAATGTTAAAAATCTGGTGATTCAGCAAATGCAAACCTACATCGATCAACGGATTGACAATGTAGTTAACCTCAAAATTGCGAATCAAGCCCAAGAGATTAACACATCTGTAGTTCACCAGATCCAAAGTAGCATCGATCAGCGTATTGAGGCAGTAGTTAATCTCAAAATTGCGAATCACACTCCGAACATTAAGAGCCAGGTTGTTCAACAGATTGAAGCGGATTTCGATCAACGCATCAAGTCTGTCGTTAACCAATCTACAGGTAACAGCGTTCAGTTAGTGGTTAACAATGTCACGAACGAGCTTGATAATCGCATCAATGTCAGCTTAGACAATAAAATTGTCAACTTCCGCAATGAAGTCTCTACGCTCGTCAAGAATGAGGTGAACCAAAACTTCACAGAATCTCTCAAAACCACGATTCTATCAGACATCAAAAAACAGCAGTTCTACGTTGATATGCAATCAATCAAAGCTGAGGTGGAGAACTTCTACGCCCGCTTAGGACAGTTTGAGAGTCAGTTATACTTCCGGATTGAACAGGGTGATACCCAACTGTATAATTGGACGCTCGAACAACTGATCGCCCTTCAAGGTTGCTTAACCGATCGCCAAGCTCTGGTTGAGATGTTTGAGTTCTTTGCGAGTAACCTTAAAGACCAACTGAATGGTGCTGAATGCGTTAGTCCTACTCGGTTCACCCCTTGGGTAAGAAGAACTTCGCAAGCACAACTTGAGTCTATGCAATCTCAGCAACTGCCAAACGCTTAATTATTTTGGCGATCGCATCTTTCCACCTTCTGTGGAAGGAAGCCGCTCAGTAAAGTACAGATTGTTTGTAGGGGCGCGCGGCTGTGCGCCCTTGTTTATGGCATTAACTCGAAAACGACTGTAAGAGCTGATTCGCCAAGTAAGTTTTAAGATACCTGTATTCCTTGTGTGACAATAGTTTTAGATTCTGGGGCTTTTCGTTAGGTTTTTTATGAAAGCCTTGCCAGAAAGGGGATTCAACGACTTAAGAGATTAGCTCCTAACTCTTTATGTAGTCTATTTCTTAGGTATCGCTTGATCTCCAAGTTTAGCTGTTCTGAAATATTGGTTTATAATAAAGATCTAAAAAAATATAGTGTACTTTATAAAAAGTATCCAGAGTTAGGTTGGATAGAGAAATACGCTTTGTCTGAACAAGGACATATTGTTACAGAACTAACAGGATTGTTAGGCTGTTTAAAAGGATTAGACTTCTTTTGGACTTACGAAGCTAACATCGATTTGTATACTACCTTCATAACAGCAGGTATTCCAGTAATTTCAATAATTCGACTTCAAAACGAATCAAAACATACTGTTGTTATAGTTGGATTCGATCAGTCTGAATGCCTCTTGTTTGTTCACGATCCACTGGGTAATTATCATACTGATTACTCAGATTACAATGGTGCAAAGATCCCATTTACTTATGAACTTTTTCAGAATATAGGTATTGGAAATCCATTAAGTTTATTTTGTATAGCTACACCCCAATCAAGAAGTCAATGTATCCATTTTCTCCAAAAGATCAAGCATTTTTATTTCACAACAGAAGAAGTAATAGAATCATTACAGTTACCCTTGAGTTGAACGAATAAGCGAGTTGAACGAATAAGCTAATAAAAAGAGAGGCAAAGCGCCTCTCTTCTGAGTTTTAACCGACTCTACACTAAAGTCAGCCTAGCAATCTTGAAATTAGAATCTGCTGCTGTTGGGCTTGTGGATGATGAAGCTCAGAACTTGGCATTGCTTAATATTGTCGAAACCGACAACGCGAACATAGCAGTCGCGGTATTCAGAACGGCAAGCATCGACTTCGTTCATCACTTCTTTCACAGACTTAGCAGCAAACATCGGCAGCTTCCACATCGTCCAGTAGTGCATTTCCGGCTCAGAGGATTCGCTGAACTCTACTGCTGGGAAGAAGCCTTGATCCAGGATGTACTGGATTTGACGGGCCATTTGAGAGTCAGACAGAGGGGGCAAATAAGAAAGAGTTTCGTAGCGACGTTCTTTGGGCAGAGTTTTCATAGCGAAAATAATGGGGGTAAATAGGTGACATCAATTCGGTGCATTGGCTTAACCTTTCCCTAATCATTGGGGTCGGGTTCAGCTTGCGGCTCTGAATGAGCATCAAAGTCAGGGACATTCAGTTGCGTCACCCGCTCCAAATACTGACGGCGGTGCGAAATATTGGCTTGTTGAATCTCCGTCCGTACCATCTCTGGTAAGTAGTCTGCAACTTCTTGCGCTAAATGGTCGCGGACGGTCATGACCCGAAAAGCAAGCTCTTGATTCTCCTTCAGCAAGGCTTGGAGGTACGCTTCTCCATCTTGGATTTTGTCAGCGCCCGAAAAGCTGTTGAACCAATAGGCTAAAGGCGGATTGGTTTCACTAAGCTGAGAGAAGATGATTTGCACAGCCTGGTAAGTTATATAACTTGCCAGTACACGGGTCGTGTTTTTCGCAACTTTTTTGATATCCATGTCCTGACCAAGCGGGAGTAAGAGTTTTGAGCGGTCAAGTTTTGTTTATCCAAGACTCTACACTCAAAACTCTGCTCGGAATGTTAGAGAGTATCCATTGCTTTGAACTCGAACTTGATTTCTTTCCAGAGTTCGCAAGCAACAGCTAGTTCAGGACTCCACTTACAAGCTTCGCGAATGACATCGCCACCTTCACGCATGAGGTCGCGGCCTTCGTTACGCGCTTGAACGCAAGCTTCCAGAGCAACGCGGTTAGCGGTTGCACCGGGAGCATTACCCCAGGGGTGTCCGAGGGTACCGCCACCGAATTGCAGAACAGAGTCGTCGCCGAAGATGTCAACCAACGCAGGCATGTGCCATACGTGGATACCGCCGGATGCGACAGGCATTACACCAGGCATGGAAGCCCAGTCTTGGGTGAAGTAAATACCGCGAGAACGATCGAGTTCGATGTAGTCTTCGCGCATTAGATCGACGAAGCCCATCGTGATTTCGCGTTCGCCTTCGAGTTTACCCACAACGGTACCGGAGTGCAGGTGGTCGCCACCAGACATCCGCAGGGTTTTGGCTAATACGCGGAAGTGAATCCCGTGGTTCTTTTGACGGTCGATAACGGCGTGCATTGCGCGGTGGATGTGCAACAGGATACCGTTGTCGCGGCACCAACGAGCGAGGGTGGTGTTTGCAGTGAAACCACCAGTCAGGTAGTCATGCATGATGATCGGCATTCCGAGTTCTTTAGCGAACTCAGCGCGTTTCATCATTTCTTCGCAGGTCGGAGCAGTCACGTTGAGGTAGTGACCTTTGATTTCGCCGGTTTCAGCTTGGGCTTTGTGGATGGCTTCTGCTACGAACAGGAAGCGATCGCGCCAGCGTTGGAACGGCTGAGAGTTAATGTTTTCGTCGTCTTTGGTGAAGTCCAAACCGCCGCGCAGACATTCGTAAACGGCACGACCGTAGTTCTTCGCAGACAGACCGAGTTTGGGCTTAATGGTACAACCCAGCAGAGGACGACCGTACTTGTTCAGTTTGTCGCGCTCAACTTGAATCCCGTGGGGAGGCCCTTGGAAGGTCTTCAGGTAAGCAACCGGAATCCGCAAATCTTCCAAGCGCAGTGCTTTCAGGGCTTTGAAACCAAACACGTTACCTACGATGGAGGTTAACATGTTGGTAACAGAACCTTCTTCAAACAGATCCAAGGGGTAAGCAACGTAGCAGATGTACTGGTTGTCTTCCCCAGGAACGGGTTCGATATCGTAGCAACGACCTTTGTAGCGGTCAAGGTCGGTGAGTAGGTCGGTCCACACGGTGGTCCAGGTACCTGTAGAAGATTCAGCGGCTACTGCTGCGCCTGCTTCTTCTGGAGGGACGCCGGGTTGGGGCGATACCCGGAAAGCGGCCAAAATATCAGTATCTTTGGGTGTGTAATCCGGAGTGTAGTACGTTAGCTTATAATCTTTTACCCCGGCCTGATACCCACTTTTACTCTGAGTTTGGGTTTGAGCGTAAGACATGAAATCCCTTCCTAGGACCTACTATTTATTAATGCCAACTGGCAAGCTGCTTAAGAATATATCAAGATTTCGATAAGATAAACTTTAAATCTACTTCTTTTGATAATAAACATTACTTATGTTTACGGGGTTTTGTATGTTTCGCAACAACATTGACAAAAGTCCCCTTTTGCTCTTCTTAAAGACGAGATAATCTAACTCAGATCTTGCACCGCTGCCAGAAACCAGGTTTCTTGCCAATTGCTCAAAACCCTTAATTTTGAGTCGAGAAACCCGGTTTCTAAGGTCTTACTCAGGATGGGGCAAGATCTGAGGCGACTTGGTTTGGTCTGCCAAAATTCCTGAGCTAATCCCTTGACGATTGTGTAGTATGTATGTAGTATATAAATGTGGCACGCAGGCAAGCGCCTTAACGCCCAAGATTGAACCTTGACAACTGAATCGCTGATTATTGGTTGTTTTTCGCAGTCCAGCTTCTAGAGGAGAGGCGATCGCTCTTGAGAGCGTGGTGTAACCGGACAACACGCCAGTCTACGAAACTGGAGACTTGGGGGTTCAAGTCCCTCCGCTCTCGTCAGAACATCGTTATCCCCCGGTAGCTCAGTGGGTCAGAGCGCTTGATTGAAAATCAAGAGGTCGTCAGTTCAATACTGACCTGGGGGGCTGCGTTGCCTCATAGCTCAATGGCAGAGCAAGCGGCTGTTAACCGCGAGGTTGTAGGTTCAAGTCCTACTGGGGCAGTTAATGGGAAGTACGCAAATTGGCAAAGCGACTCGAATTTGGATCGAGTGTTTGAGGGTTCAAGTCCTTCCTTCCCAGTTAATGCTCCTGTGGCGGAATTGGCAGACTTAAAATCTGTTTTTGTGTGGGTACCGCTTCGCACCAAGCAAGCTACGACCCCCACTAGGAGTATTGTTTTACCCGAATAATTTAGAGAAACTTATCGAGGAGGTGAGGTCGATGACTCAAATGACAGTGACGGATGCTTTGGCAGAATTAACCTTATTGGAAAAGCGAATTAACTCAGCCAGAACAGCTTTAGATAACAATGGCTTAATTACTGTGATTGAAGTGGGTAAGGTTCCCACCGGCTTTCGCTCTAGAGACGAGTATCAAACTCAAGCCAGAGCGGCATTACAACGGGTTGATGCTCTAATTGCTCGGCGACGCACGATTAAACGGGCGATTGTTTTATCGAACGCAGCGACAAGAGTTTCCATTGCAGGTCAAGAACTGACGGTTGCTGAAGCGATTGAAATGAAGAACTTCATCGCGTACTACGAGAGCGTTTTGAACACCATGCAATCGGCTTATACTCGCGCTCGTCGCGATTATGACATAGCTCAAGCGAAGGTGAAAGAACGCCTTGACAAGTTAGCAATGGAAGTCTTGGGTAAGAATGCGGCTTCTGAGAAGTATCAGTCTTTGGCGGATAGCTTCTTGGCGCGTGAGGGGGTTGAACTGTTAGACCCTACCCACCTAGCTGAGGAAATCGAAAGACGGCAAGCGTTTATTGAAGAGTTTAAATCAACGTGCGATCGCATTCTCTCGATTAGCAATGCTCGCACGATGATTGAAATCCCAGATTAAAATAGGCTTGCTGGTCGCTCGAAAATCTCTAAATTTATGGTTTTGATGGATAGCTCAAGGGGTAGAGCGCATGATCTCCAATCATGAGTTGTTGGTTCGATTCCAACTCCATCAGCCATACACCTCAAAGCTTAACGCTCAACGCTTAACGCTCAAATCTCAAGCCTCAAAGATTAGACCATCAACTCTCAAACCTTAAACTTTAAAGGTCGATTAAATCCAGGGCGTTGGTTATAGGTTCCATAAAACCTTGAGGTTTCCACCTGGCTGAGCGGTCAGCATTCTCATTACTTCTTTGTATCTTTTTTCACTAAACAGAATGAAGCGAATTGCGATCGCGCAAGATACATTAAACATCCTCAAAGCAGGATACTACCAATCTTCGAGTGGCGAACGAGTGGAGATTACCTCAGCGTTGAGGGGGTGTCTGGAGGGAACGCAATATTACGAACCTGAGCAACTCTCAACGATCCAAAATCAAGTGCTTGCTGAACCGGGTGAATTCTCTAAGCCTAAGTTTGAAGTCAAAAATGAAACAACCTTAGAAGGAGCCGAACGACTTGCTAAATTACGACAGTTTAAAAGAATAGGCGTTCTCAACTTCGCCTCGGCGAAAAATGCAGGGGGTGGCTTCCTCAATGGCGCTCAAGCTCAAGAAGAGAGTTTAGCTCGGACTTCAGCATTGTACCCTAGTTTACTGAAATGTCCTGCTTATTATGAGTTTCATCGGCAAGCGCGATCGCTCCTATATAGTGATCGCATCATCTACTCGCCCAACTGTCCCGTTTTTCGCAAAGATGACGGAACATTGCTAGAGCGACCCTATCAAGTTGATTTTATTACCAGCCCTGCCCCCAATGCAGGTGCTATTCGCAAAAGTCAACCCCAAGAAGTCCCCAAAATTCCTGAAACTCTTTATCAGCGTGGAGCCAAGGTTCTCAGTTTAGCCGCTTATCATCAATGCGATGCTCTGGTTTTGGGTGCTTGGGGATGCGGGGTTTTTAGAAACGATCCAGCCTTAGTTGCTCAAATGTTTGAAGATTATCTCTTACCAAAGGGTCAATTTTGGGGAAAGTTCAAAAGCATTCTCTTTTCTGTACTGGACACCCGCTCAAATCTAAAAATCATTACAGAATTTCAAGCTAGATTTTCTTAATTCTTAAGGAGGCGATTAAAAATGAAGTTTTTTCTGGTTTTTTCTTAACTCTTTCTCGAAGATTCGCAGCTTGCGTGACCTAACCGTTAGAGCATACATACTTGAGTACGAGAGGAAAAGTAACGCTGTTCAAATGCAGCGGGCGCTTGAGAAATGGGAGTGCGAAGAACCCGATAGGTGGGCTTAGAGGTAGCCATCCTTTAAAGAGTGTGTAACAACTCATCGGCGGAGTCCCCAAAGTAACTGAGAAAGCGCAACAAGCTCTAGAAAACTTGCACGCAAGCTCGAATCTTCTTTGAATAAATCTGTAAATTCTATATCTTAAAACATGACAATATATTTTTACACTACTCGCGAAGAACCCTATGGTTGCTTTTCTAATTTTTCTCAACATGGTTTACAGCTAGACGGACAGTGGTGGTCAACCAGCGAGCATTATTTTCAAGCTCAGAAGTTTATTGAAACTGACCCCGCTTGGTACCAGGCAATTCGCGAAGCCAAAACCCCAAAGCAAGCCGCAACAATGGGACGCAGCCGAGAACATCCCATTCGTTCAGACTGGGAACAGGTGAAAGATGAGTTAATGCAAAAAGCAGTTTTAAAGAAATTTGAAACCCATACCGATATCCGCGCCATTTTGCTATCCACAGGTAACGAACCCATTGTAGAAAATGCTCCAGGAGATTATTACTGGGGCTGCGGGAAAGATGGCAGCGGCAAGAATAAATTAGGAGAAATTTTAATGGCGGTGCGCGATATTTTGCGCCAAGAGTCCGCTTAGTTAAATATGGGGTTATAGCTCAGATGGCTAGAGCGCTAGTCTTGCAAACTAGAGGACATGGGTTCAAGTCCCATTAACTCCATTATGGTGTCTGAAGTCGAAGCGGTCGAGACGCTAGCCTGTGAAGCTGGTTATTAGCGGGTTCAAGCCCCGTCAGACACCCTTAAGGAAGATGCCGCCGAGTGGACGGCAAACGGTCTTGAAAACCGTGGTGCGGCAGCAGTCGCAGGGGTTCGATCCCTCCATCTTCCTTTAACCACCAGAGGCCGAAAAGTGAGGCACCGTGCTGATAACGCGGCGACAGGAGGGGCAGTACCTCCCTGGTGGATTTTTCAGCCATCTTGACATAGCAGTTAGAATTTTGAGCTTTGCATCAGTGAGAGACTACTGTAGGCGCATCATACTAGGAGTTAAACGACATTAGGCATAGGGGCAAAGATTACCTAATACTGCAATTGAAATTCCTAATATCTCGTCTAGACCGAATAGTAATACTGAAGTCCCTATTGCACGAATTGCCCAATCTAATCTAGTGGCTTTTTTATCTCGAATATCGTTTAAAACTAGCAGCGTTTCTTTTTCTAGATACTGTATTAATGCAGTCATATAGTCTTCCTCGCTTGCTTGATTCCACTCATCAGCAAGCAATTGCTGAGGGAGAACGATCTTTCCACCACTTGCAGGTGATAGACCCCAAAGCCCGGTAGCAATAGCAACAATAATGAGAGTATATGCAAATAGCTTGAGGAGATAACAAGTAGGACAAAGAGATTCAGAATTGATACATTTAATTGTCACGGAGTATCCAGGTAAATCTTTACCAAAATTGACCAAGACTCCACTAAGGGTTAAAACTACAGCAAGCTTTGTGTTGATTTTATCAATGCTTTCATTTACAACTTTAATGGAGCTTAAGGTATACTCATAGGTAAGTCTAATGTTAGACATTGGTGAAGTTACTCAAAATGACGAACAAATCCCAAAATCCAAATCTGGTTAATAATGAAAGTCAAGAGAAACCCTCAGTTTCTTCAACTCCGGAAAAAAAATTACCTAAGATCGATCCTTCTAAGACTATAAATTACAGGCAAGATGGTGCCGATCGCAAGCAAAAAAGAGAGCGGAGTAATTAGCTTTGGGAGAACTTGCGATCGTACATCCACTTGTACTAATAAAATTTTGAGAGATTTACTAAGTATTCTTACTAATTATGCGATCGCACTCACCCTTTTCTATCCGCTTCACAATAGAGCCTTGACGATACAGGTGCGAGTTCGATCGGATACTCTGATAGAATCTCGCTAATGATTGTATGCCAGGGCAAATGGATATTTCTCCAGTGTGTGTAGAAGATTTCCCGCGTGTAGTGGAAGTGTGGGAAGCTTCTGTTCGGGCAACTCATCTTTTTTTGAAGGAATCTGATATTGAGTTCTTTAAGCCACTGGTGCGCGATGCGCTTCCCCATGTCAAAGATCTAGTTTGCGTGCGCGATCGCGAAAATCAGGTAGTTGGCTTTGTTGGTGTGGTAGAAAATAAAGTAGAAATGCTGTTTGTGCATCCTCTTTATAGGAAACAGGGTGTTGGGCGACGGCTGCTAGAGTATGCCATTGAAACTCTAGGTGCTACAAAAGTGGATGTCAACGCACAGAATGAACAGGCGCTTGGGTTTTATCTACGCATGGGGTTTGAAGTCGAAGGACGTTCGGAAGGTGACGGGATGGGAAAGCCGTTTCCCCTGTTACATCTACGACTAGGTAACTTGACTGAGCCAAGTGGTTTTGATTAATGCGATCGCCCCCTTTCTAATAAGATAAATATACCCTAGTTAATAATCAGGATTACTCTCATGATTACTTTGCGAGGTCAGTTGAAACCAGAGGATTATATTAAGGCGCAGTATTTACATTTACGGCCGAGTCCTCGTCTGATGAAGATTGGTGGTGCGATCGCAGCGTTCTTTCTTTTTATCTCTTTCCTCCTGTATCCCTTAGAAATTGTCTTTAGTTGGATTGTTACTCTAATTATTTTATTCTTAATTTATGCTGCGGTTTTGTTTTTTATATTTCCTTGGCAAGCGCGGCGGATTTTTTCTCAACAGAAGTCCCTTCAAGGGGAATTTGAAATTATTATTTTTCCCGAAAGGATTGAAGTTACTTCTGTACAAGGAAATTTAAGGATGCAGTTAGCTGATTTTCATAAATATAAAGTTAGTAAAGATATGATTTTGCTGTATCATTCTCAAGCAATGTTTAATCTATTTCCGCGTCGCTTCTTTGCCTCAGATGCAGAGTTTAAGACGTTTATTGCTTATCTTAAAACGAATTTGAATAAGTAAAGCGATCGCACTCTTTTTGCTAGTTCTTAGAAAGTGCGATCGCTCTCCCAAAATCAACGACTGAGCGTATTTTCTTGCTCAACAGCTTGCTGTTCGCTGCGGAGAGCAATTCGCTTATAATTCAATAAGCCAAAACCAATCCAGAACGCGAGTAACAGCGTTGTTAAAATCAGAATAGGGATGGGGCCAAACTGACGAATCAGAGGTGGCGCGGCGGCCGTAAATAACCCACCTCCCACAATGGGTTCAAAGAAGAGTTGCTTGTAAGCAAAACTTTCAAAAGCGCCTGTACGGTTATCGGGATCGACCATGCGAATTAGCAAAATCCCCGTAGCCGTTACACCCATTGATTGACCTAAATCGCCAATTCCCCGTTCAAACCAATAGGTGGGTAATAAACGCGGGCCCAGATAAAGGAATGCCCAGACATTCCAGATAATTCCAGCAAGGGATAGAGTCAGGAAAACACCTAGATTCGCCCCTAGAATGGTCAGGTTAATAGAAGCTAAAGCAGTAACAACGACCACATCTAAAGCAACTCCAGCAATCCGTTCTTGCAATCGCCGAATAATTAGCGGGGCAAGTCCTAAACGTTCCATCACCAGTTGTACAACCAAGCCCCCAATTAACGCCATTGGGAATAAGGGAACGTAGCGAATTAATTCAAAGCCTGCGGCCCCCCAAGTTACCGATTCAATGAATCTTAGGACTTGGAGAATCAGCCAACCAATGACAATAGCAGCGCCCACAAATCCGAAGTTTAACGATAGCGGATCGATTAACAGATTTTCCATTAATCGCATTCTCGCCAACCGCGTATCCCGGTCTTCAACGTGCCGTTCTTCGTAGAGGGCGGGGTCTGTAGGTTCTACGCTAACTGTCTGAACGTAACCTTTTCGGCGTCCCCAGTCTGCCAAAATAATCCCGGAAACCACGCCGGAAACAATCCCCACGGTAGCTAACCCTAATGCTAAATCTGGGCCGGCTTCAAAACCCAATTCCCGAAAAGTATCGCCCATTCCGGCGGCGGTTCCATGTCCGCCTTCAAAGGCAATTTCAATTAAAGCCCCAGCGATGGGGTCTACTTGAAATAGGGGAACTAAGACGAGAAGGGCCAGGAGTAAACCCACCACATATTGACCCCAGGCTAGGCTTTGACCAAAGGCAACTTGGGGGGCGGCTTTGCGCCAAATATCGCGGGGATGGGGGATGGTTTCGCCAATGAACAGGGCGGCAAATACAATGTTAATAAAGACGCCCGGAGATTGCGACCAAACGGTGCGCGTGGCTTCCGGGAAAAGACCTGTTGCGAGGAAGGTTTCATCGCCGCCAACCGTTCGGGCGATCGCACCCACAACCCCAGGCCCTAAAATGAGAGCAATGAAGCCTGCAATAATCGATTCGGGTAAGTACAGTTTTTGAAACAGCGGGACTTTTTGTTTCACTAGCCGACCCAACAGCAATAATAGGGCGACTAAAATAAAGGCAAATAAAACATCAATCAATTCAAGCAATTCAAGCATCGGTTCTTATCCCCAGTATTTAACCAAAGTCAGGGTTCGTTTTTGCCTATTGTGTATGAGAGATGAGAATGGAAAATCTAGCCGATGAATTCATCGACGGTTTAACTCATACTATAGGGTTGTTCTGCGCTTAAATAATTCCGGCTCTTTTATCGGTTTAATAGAATCTAAGCCAGTTTTATCTTGAACCAAGTTTGTTAATAAAGGCGTAGCGATCGTTACTATAGGGTAATAACACCTGAGCGAGTTTCTCAACATCTATCTATTGATAGATGCAAGGCTAGCAATTTTTAATCCAAACAATTCTTTACAGATCGCGTAACAACAGACGCGAGGGAGAATTCCCCCCCGAACCCACACTCAGGGTCATAATTTGAGCATCAATAAAACGAGTTTCTCTAAAAGTTGCCCCCGTTCCCGGATTAACAGGATAAGCCGGAAAACAAGCCGCACTTAAGCTTAAACGCAGAGCATGACCTTTGGCAATCTGCATATAAGTCGGTTGCAGGGAAATGCGAACCGGAGACTGAGAATTATCAACTCGGATATACCCTTGGGTGAAGTTAAACACCCGACCATCCGGGCGGACTTCCGAAAGAACGGCGCACAAATCGTAACTGGGGGTATCGGCTTGACAATAGACCTCAACGACCATTTCCCCAATTAACGTTAAGGGTTCCGTTAACTGCACGGTCGTATAAGTTAGCACATCCGAACGACAGTCAATACTGGCGCGATCGCCAGGCCCAGAAGGGGCGCTAGCATGACCCCCCATCGCCGGAACCGGACGCCAAGGATCGTGAACCAACGTGTCAATAACCTCCTGAGAAGAAGACGCCGTTCCTAACAAGCCCTCCCGCTCATCAATGCCCGCTAAACCCGTACTAGAGAGATAATAGGATTGGGGTTGAGGTGAAGGAAAGCGAGAGTGCGATCGCCATTGATTCGATCCCATCTCAAACAACGCCACCTTGGGCATTTCCAACTCCGGCCGATCCCATTGCTTCAAAAATCGATTGAACCAATTCATCTGAATTTGATCCACCGGACTCGCCGCATCTGCCCCAAAATCCATCATTCCCACCTTGCGGCCCCACGGTAAATGCCCCCAAGGACCAACCACCAAATGCTGTAGATACGCACTCCGGGCCGCCATTTCTCGATACAGGCGCAGCGTTCCCCGCATAAACGTATCGAACCAACCGCCAATATGCAACATTGGCAAATCCACCCCCTGCAAATTGGGAGACAGCTTTTGCCAATACTCATCCGGTTGGTGATGTTCTATCCATTCATAATAATGGGGCGCATATTTTCGCAGAGTTTCATCTAGGCGCGGATCGTTCTCGTAGAATGGAAGATTGCGCGAGGCATTGTAGAGGAGGCGAAAGGCGATCGCATCTTGTCGCAACCGCGCCGTTTCCGCCGCCAATTGGATCGCCCAGCCATAATTAGCGTATAAACAGAAAGCCCCCCCTTCATAGGCCCAATCTGCATATAAATCGTAACCGACCATCGCCGGACAGACCGTTTTCAAAGCCGCAGGTTTCCCCGACGCCGCGTAGAGTTGCGTCATTCCCTGATAGGAAAACCCATACATTCCCACTTCACCCGTACTTCCTGGCAACTTCGCCGCCCAATTCACCGTATCGACGCCATCTTCTACCTCATGGGCGAATAGCCTAAACTCCCCCTGAGAGGTTCCCCGCCCCCGCACATCCTGAATCACCACAATATAACCGTGGGCTGCATACCAGCTTGGATGGGCATAAACCACCGTCGAGGCAATTTTGCGCCCGTAGGGTTGGCGCATCAACAGAACCGGAAACTCGCCTTCCGCCTCTGGGCGATAGATATCCGCATCTAGACGAATACCATCGCGAGTCGTCATCGATGCAGTTTCGGGCGGGAGAACATTCAGCATGGAATTGCGGTCAACTCGAACATCTAATACGGTACCAGAACGTCCGACCGCCTTAACACGCGCAGATCTTCTTCATCCAATTCCACAGGCGTTCCGCTGCGGATCAATTCTGCAAAATCTTCATTGGGAATCATAATACACAAGGCATAAAGGCGGTCTTGACCTGTATTTTCAATCACATGGGTTCCCGTCGGCGGAACCAACAGGCTATCTCCGGCTTGGATGCGAACGCTTTTACCATCGCAGGTGGCTAACCCCTCACCTTTGAGGACAAAAAACATTTCCACCGCTAGCTGGTGGCGGTTGGGGGGTGTTTTTCCACCAATATCAAAGATTTCCACGCAGTAGGTTAAAGAAAAATCTGTGGTACTCGGATCGAAGACAATCGCCAAGCGGTTGGTATCGTTGGGGCTAATACGATAGGCTTGATAGTCTGTAGGCGACTTGATCACCGGAATCACGCAGCGAGTTTCTTCCATAGGTTCATCCGTTAGCGAGGGATTAGGGAATTTAGGCGATCGCTTCCACAATAGCCTGGAAATCGCAGACAAAACCAAAACACTGGTTGACGTTATATAAAGTAGCCTGCCAGCAAAACTCCGGTGAGGTAGTTGCGGTAAACTCTCTAACCAAAATGCAGTCATACCCCAGAAAGTTCGCATCTTGCAAAGTCGCCATCACGCATTGATCCGCATTAACGCCCCCAAAAAATAGCGTCGTTTTGCCTAGATTCCGCAAAATACTATCAAGCGCCGTATCCCAAAAACCGCTCATTCTGTACTTATCAACGCGAATATCCTCCGGGAGTTGTTCGAGTTCATCGACTACCGCCGCCGCCCAACTTCCCGCCATCAGCACAGGGGCGTTATTCTTGGGTAACGGATCGCCCAAACCAATGCCTGTACCCGTGGGGTTATAAACATGGCGCAAACCCGCGCTAATATTGAGCAAGTCAGGACGGTTGCCCCAGTTAATCCAAATAATGGGAACGCCCGCCGCCCGAAACAGGGGTAAGGCTTTTTGTAAAGGGGCAATGGGTTTCCTTGCTGGAGTAACATCTACGCCAATATGCGCCAGCCAGCCATCAGGATGACAGAAGTCGTTTTGCATATCAATAATAATTAAGGCGGCTTTAGCTAAGTCGAGGCGCAGGGTTTTGGTTTCGGCCTGCAACTCTACGGTTTTAGGCGTCAGCGGGGGACGGGTGATATCTGCGATTTTTTCATCAACTCCCCAAGCATTAGGAGGGGTTCCGAGGGGGTGTAAAGTTCGGTCGATCATAGAGTTCGGTTAGTTGGGTTCTCACCTAGAGGGCCAGGATTAATCCTAAATTTATCGCCATCATGAAAGGGTGGATAAAGCTTAAATTTTCGTTGAGAATCTAGAGAGGAAAAGTTAGCGTGACTACAGCAACCGTACTTCGCCAAACGCAGTTATTAAATCGTCTCGTCTTGGATCTCAAAACGGCTGAAGAGTTAGGACAGGTAGAACGGCTGTGGATCGATCCCACTCTGCATCAAATTGTCGGGGTTGTCTGCAAGTCCGGTTTATTTGGCGGTAAAAAATATACATTTGGCTGGACGCAGATTAGTGCAATTGGCGATAGCGTCATTGTGGATCGCGATCGCGAACTCGATCCCAATCAACCCCTTCCCCAAGAAAGCCTCATCGGCCATGAAATCTGGACAGATACCGGAAATAAAGCCGGTGGGGTGGTAGACTACCTGTTTAATCCCCAAACTGGCGAAATTCTTTATTATATGTATACTTCTAGCGGCTGGGCGGGGGTTATGGGCAGCAAGTATATCTTAGCCCCAACCGAAATTACTAGTTTGGGTAGCAAGCGCCTGATTGCTCAGAATGCAGCGATTCAAAATAGTATTTCCCATCGGGATGCAATTCAGCAAAATCTGATTCAAGTGAAGCTACTCCCCGACGAACAGCGCGAACAAGAAGAGATCGCTGCTCTAGAAGGGGATGTACAATCATTTTTCGATCGAGGAAAAGCGATCGCCGATCAAGTCGCCAAACGCGCCAAGGAAACCGCCGAAGGTGTCACCGAAAAGGCTAAAGAACAATACATCCAACTTCGGGCGGAATTAGAAGCCGCCGAACAAACCGAAACCCCCACCCATCCCCCAGTCATTATCGATATTGATGAAGACTCAGTAGAAGTCCTCCCCCTCACTCCCCCAGAGGTCGAAATTATCGAAACTCAAACGACACCTTTCCCAGAAAAAGCTGAATAAACAAAGCAGCCGGGTTTCTCATAACACAGACTGCGATCGCTCGTTAGAAACCCGGTTTGTAGGCGATTAAGATTATGCAGAATAAGTTAGCTATGCTAACCCCATTAATTCTGACTGGTGTAATTATTCCCCTCTGTTTTCCAGTCTTAGCCTGGTGAAGGCAACTCAATTTTAAAGGCATTGCAGCTACTTGAGTAAGCGGACAAATCCCGCTTGCTCAAAATGTTGGTCAGTGGTTAGCGCTTCCTGAATTCTAAGTTGTTGCATGACTACAAAAGATGTGCAATCGACCAATGACCACGCTTTGTCTAATCGACTTTTACACAATTCCCACGCTAATGTGTCAATCTGACGATCGATGTGAATAATCTCAATATAATCTACAGTTTTAATAGCATCAATAATTTCAAAGATGCGGAAGCGGGGGACTCGAAGCGGACTATTTAATAATGCAACTAACTCAGTAATAACATAATTGGTTGTATAAATTCTTTTTCGCTGTTGAATGGCTAAACGAAAATTTTGCTCTGCTTGTAAGTAGAAAGGTTCATTGGCAATGAAGAGACTTGCCCAACCTGACGTATCCACAAACAGACTACTCATCCCCCTTTAGCTCTCGATAAAGCGCTTCTCCAATATAGGAATCATGGTTTTCTGCCAAGTCAGGAACATCAGTATTCAGAGATCCAAATAGTCGTATAAGAGGATCTGATTCTACAATTTGTTCTGAGTGTTCTTCCGTTAAAATCGCAAACTGCTGCGACAAAACTTGTAGCACAACTTCCTCTAAAGTTTTATTCAAGCGTTCTGCTTGGGCAGTGAGTACCTGCTCTAAATCGTCTGGGATATCAATTGTAAATGTTCTAGTCATATTGTGTTCTTTTGTAAGCGTTACCGAGCTTTGCCCCGCTGACAAACTTGAGAGAAAAAATATGGGCGATACTGGATTTGAACCAGTGACCTCTCCCGTGTGAAGGGAATGCGCTACCCCTGTGCCAATCGCCCGTAGATATACCATTATAGCATAGATCAATCGCCTTGAGGATACTCTTCCCACAATTGCGTGGTTTGTCGCAGGCTGCGATAGTCGCCGTTGCCTAAAATCAAATGGTCGAGGAGGGGAATACTTAGAATTTGTGCCCCACAGAGCAACTGTTGAGTCAGGCTAATATCTTCTGAGCTAGGTTCCACACTTCCTGAAGGGTGATTGTGAGCAATGATAGCGCGGGTTGCCCCTTGGCGAATGACCTCCCGGAAGATATCGCGGGGATGCGCTAAGGTTTCTGTCGCCGTACCAATAGTAATCACTTTTGTCCCCAGCAACCGATTTTTAACATCGAGTAGCACTACGGCAAATCGTTCTTGAACTTGCCACATTAACTCGTGACTCAAGGCGGCTGCTGCTGCACCGGGACTATCAATAAGAGTCCGTTCAGTCGGACGAACTTGAAAGACCCGCTTGCCTAACTCTATTGCTGCAAGGATAGTGGTTGCTTTGGCAGGGCCAACGCCGTGAATAGTAATTAATTCCTGGGGACTGACTTCGCGCAAGACTTCTAGAGGGTCGCGCTGATGTTGACCTAATTCTTGGAGAATGAATTGCCCTAAACCTACAGCGGAAAGTTTACCGGGGCCTTGACCTGTCCCTAGGAGAATCGCAATTAATTCGGCAGTAGATAGGTTTTTTGCTCCTTGTTCTAATAGACGTTCGCGGGGTCGCTCGCTAAAAGGAAGGTCGGCAATTCTGAGGCTATAAGTCATTGATGCTACCCACTGACGCGCAGATAAAGCTACCGCAACCGATAGAAGATTGAGGAGTTTGCACTAGCCTCTACCCTCAACCTGCGATCTAAATTCCCCAGATTCTAACAGTTTTGACTGAGGTTCGGGAATGGTTAAGGGAAAATTTTGCCGATCTTTTTAATACTAATCGTTCGTTAGAATTACTTACTGCTGAATGCGAGCCTCTTTGAGCATGTGGTAGGTAATCAGCAACTGGGTCATTGCAAGAGGATAGCTTTGCAAGGTTTCGCCAGTTGTTCCGACCACTTTTCCAATAACATCGTGTTCGGCTTCTAGGCTACAAAATTGACCGAGATAAGGGACTTCATTACAGAGGAGACGTTCGAGTTCGCGGACTTGCTCTTTAGTCGCGTGTCCATCGACTTCTAGAACATCGACGGGTTTACCCATGTCGCGGTCGAGTTCTAGGCGGATGGCGCTGCTGAGGTGAGTATTTTCGCTATTAATAATGCGGGTAAAGTCGGGGTGGGGAATGGTGGGCCGCAAGACTAAGCTGACGTTGAGTAAAAGGTCGCTTTGTTCGGGATGGTCTTGGGGAGGGTAGAAGCTGACAACAATATCAGACCATTGGCGCTGCGGTCGGATGAATTGTTCTGAGTCGGGTTCGCGGCCTTGAAGTTGTTTAATGACTTGTTCTTCGGTGTAGCCGCGCTTGCGGGTATCGCGTTTAATTTTCCATTGGGCGCGTAAGGTTTCTGGAGGGGCGAGGTAGACTTTAATATCGTAAGTATCTCTAGCGCCTCGCGTGGAATAACCGAGTAAGCCTTCAATAATGACAAATTGCCGGGGTTTGATATATTCGGGGGGGTCAAATTTCCCGGTGGAGTGGTTATAAATGGGTTTGAGAATGGGTTGACCCGTTCGCAGTAAGTTGAGATGTTGTTGGATGATGTCGAGATAGTTGCAGTCCGGATGAAGGGCAGAGATACCAAGTTCTGCACGTTGAGTGCGATCGTAGCGATGGTAATCGTCTGTACAGATAATGGTAACGTTATCTTCACCTAAAATTTGAGCAATCCCTCGCGATAGCGTGGTTTTTCCCGCAGCGCTGTCACCAACAATACCGAGGAGAATAGGGCGATTAGGCATAGTTTTGAATGGTTTTTGTGCAATAACCGGAGGCTTCACTCAGTTAATGACCGATGCCAACAACCCGACCTGAAATCAGCCCCTAGTAAGGTTTTACAATCTTACCATCAAAGCCCTCGCACTTGGGGATCGCTCTGGTGGCTAGTTGGGAATAGGAGATTGAGGCGCGAGTTGACTTAAGATTGGGTCGTTATTTCCGGCTGCGGCTTGGGCGAACCGTTGGGCGAGGGGAGGCGCATAAACGAGGGGGTTGGTAAATCCCGAAAAGACATGAACGCCGCTAAGATTGGGAACTGACCCGACAATGGGTAGGCGCGTACCGCTGAAGGCGACTAGGCAACTATGCCAGGTTCCGGGTAAGTCTGCAAGACTTGGTAAGATTTGGCGAAGACCTGCGCGGATTTGAGATTCGCTAGCTTGGGCGTTACTTTGAAGGGAAGTGGTGCTGAGGGTACGGCTAATCTGTCCGAGCAAGATTCGCCCATCTAAGAATTGTACGCCACCTGGATCGAAGATGGGGCTGAGGATTTCGCGATCGCCCTCATTCCAAAGCGGGTCGAGTTCGTCGGTACTTGCAGCCGCCTCAAGAGCAAACCGCATTTGGTTGGCAGGCATCACCAGCGTTTGTAACTGAGGGGTTGTGCCTGTAATCTCAATCAGTTCGGCATGGGTATGATAAACCCGCACGGGCATTCCCGCTTCCCGCAAAAATTGGCGCGTCCAACCTCCGGTGCAGACTAGCGTATTTTCCGCAGCGTAAGCAGTATCTGGGGTTTTGACACCAAGAATGCGATCGCGCTCTTTGATAAAGTCTACTACTTTAGCGATCGCCCATACCCCGTTATAGCGTTGCATCGCCTGAATATAAGCCTGAGTCGTCAAAATCGGGTTCATGTGACCGTGTTTAACCGTCAGCGCCCCAGAAATTGCGTTTTGATTCAGTAGCGGTTCGAGTCCGCCCGCCTCTTGCGGCGTCAGGAGTTGCGGCGTGACAGCAAATTGAGCATAATTTGCCAGCAGGGTTTGCGGGTCCGTATTCCTATCAATGGTTAAAACCAGGTTGAGTTCGCGAAACTCAATATCGGTTCCTAACTCTTCAGCCAGTTGCAGATAGCGCTGTTTCCCTTCAGTACATAATTGAGTGGTGACATCTGAAACACCCGCCCAATAGGCTAATCCCCCATAACTGTAGCGCGTCGCATTATTCGCGATCGCATCTTGTTCGAGGAGAAGCACCGAAAATCCAACTTTTGCTAACTCATAGGCGGCGGCTGCACCCGTAATTCCAGCACCGATGACAATCCAGTCGTAAGTCATAATTTTGAAATAAGCGTTCTGAACGGCTTGCCACTACTGATTAAACCGTTGCTTGGCCCGTTCGTAAACATCCACCGTAATTTGAGCAATTCCCTCATCCTGGGCGAACTTTTCAATCTTCTTGCGGGCGGCGGGACGAACAAAAAAGGGAATTTCCTTTAACTTTGCTTCTGCTTCAGGCGTCCACTCTACATTAGCCATGCTATACCTCTGCTCAAATTTTAGTAGCGAATGCGCGGATCGACATAAGCATTGAGGATATCAATTGCTATACTGGCGATCGCCACAATTGCCGCAAAGAATACCACAACCCCCTGCACTGTGGGATAGTCTCGGAGCGTAATCGCTTCATACAAGCGGTTTCCCAAACCCGGCCAAGAAAACGTCACCTCTGTTAACACCGCGCCACCCAACAACGCCGCAAAGGTTAAGCCCAAAATCGTAATCACCGGAATTAAAGCATTTTTCAACGCATGGGCAATTAAAATCCGTCTTTCGGGAATTCCCCTAGCCCTCGCCGCTTCCACATAATCAGCTTTAAGGGTTTGTTTGAGGTTCACCCGCACAATGCGTTCAAAAATCCCGCTGAGGAGAATTCCTAGCGTAAAACAGGGTAACGCCAGGTGATGCAGCGAAATCAGAAATTGATTGATATTCCCATTCAGCAAACTATCAAGGATATATAACCCCGTCGGTCCGTTAGGAGGAATAGCAGAAATTGAAAAGCGCGTCCCCAAGGGAAACCATCCCAGTTGTACTGCGAAAACTAACTGCATCAGCATCCCCGCCCAAAATGCCGGAATTGAATAAGTCAGAATACCAAATAAGCGCCCCCCCGCATCCAAAGGACTATTAGGACGCGAAGCCGCCAGGGTTCCTATTGTAATTCCAATTCCTAGGGCCACCAGCATACTAAAAACGGTTAACTCCACCGTAGCCGGGAAATATTGCCCAATAATCTGCCAAACCGTTTGTCCGCGACTGGTTAAAGACGTGCCTAAATCTAATCTCAGCAAGTCTCCCATATAGTTGAGATATTGCAACCCCAGGGGCAAATCTAACCCCAATTGTCGCCTTAACTCCTCTTTAGCGGCGGCTGAGGCGCGGGCCCCATAAATTGCGTCTACCGGGTCGCCAGGAGTTGCCCTCAGTAATAGAAAGACTAATGTGGTAATAAACCACAACATAATCGGCGCTAGCAGTAGCCGAGAGAGAATGTAGTATTGAAGGGCTTTAGAACGAGACATCTTTCTAAGTGCTGAGTGGAAAGTGCTGAGTGCTGAGTGGGTTTGTGAGTGCTGAGTGGAAAGTGCTGTTGCTTTAGCTTCTGCGTAGCAGTGTGCTGAGTGGGGAAGAGGGTGGGGGAAGTTAGTGCTTCGCTTGGGTGTGCTGTTGTGTTAGCTTCCGCGTAGCGGTGTGCTGAGTGGGGAAGGAGTGCTGAGTTGATAGTTAGCAAGTTTTTCTATCTCTTCTTCCCTAACCCCTAACTCCCAACTCCCTTCTTCCCCAACCCCTAACTCCCAATTCCCAACTCCCCTCTTCTTACTTAGAGATGCTAGAGAACAGCAACTTCTGGGTGGGTTCTAGACGGACGCCGTTGATGCCTTTTTGGGCGAAGGCGTAATCTCTGTCTAGCCACATGGGAATAAAGGGGACATCTCTGGCAAGGATATCTTGAATTTGACCTAAGATTGCGTAGCGTTTGTCGCGGTCGGTTTCCTGGCGTTGTTGGCGAATGAGGTTCACCACTTCGGTATTGTAGTAGAAAGAGCCGTGGTTTTGGCTGGCCCCAACTTTGCAGCCTTCGGTGGCGGAACCTTCGTTACAGTCGAGGAAGGGTTGGATGTAGTTGTCGGGGTCGAAGTAGTCGGCGTACCAGTCGAGGAGAAAGGTGGGGTAGATACCTTTGTCGAGGTTTTGGAAGGCGGTGGTCGATTCTACACTTTTGAGTTCTAGTTGTAGGATACCGTCCATTTTTTGATCGGCGATCGCTTTCAGGGTACTGGCGACTAAACTGCGTTTGGTGGAGTTGGAGGAATACCAAATTTCTACAACAGCGGGGTTAGCTTGAGAAAAACCCGCTTGTGTCAGCAGTTGCTTGGCTTTCTCGGCGTTCCCGTCGCCGTATTGTTCAAACACGGGTTTATGAGAGGGGAAGGTATCGGGAATGAGGCTATACAGGGGTTCGGCTAAATCTTGTAAAACCCGTTGGTTCAAGATATTGCGGTCTACAATGGCGGCTAAGGCTTGACGCACTTCAACTCGGTTGAGGGGTTCGGAGTTGACGTTCAGCACCATGTAGTTGACGCTATTCCCATCGGCGGTAATTTCTTGCCAGCCTTGTCTTTGGGTTTCTTTTTCTAAGCTTTTAATCTGCTCGGAGTCTAGCGTACCAGAGGCGACATCGATGGCTCTAGTGCGAAAGGCGTTGAATAGGTTAGACGAGGAGGTAAACAGTTGAATATCTACCCCTTGGTTTTTCGGCTTGTCTCCCCAGTAATCTTCAAAGACATCGAGGCGAATCACATCTGTCCCAAATTGTGCCAGTTTATAGGGGCCAGTTCCTACAAACGTATCGGGTTTAAACTGTCCGGTACCGATTTGGTAAGCTTGGGGAGAAATGGCAGCAGTTCCCGGAAAGGTGAGAAGTTCGGGAAAGGCGGCGAAGGGTTGTTGCAGTTTAATCGTTAACTCGTATTCCCCCGTTGCGTTGACAGACTCGACAATATCTTTCAGCAAAAAGGCAGGAGTCCCCTCATTTTCCATAAAGCGGTTGAGGGAAAAAGCCATCGCTTCGGCGTTAAAAGAGGTGCCATCGTGGAAGAGGACGCCTTGGCGGAGGGGGATGGTGTAGGTTAATTTATCGTCGCTGATAGTTGGGAGTGCTGTGGCGAGTTGCGGGGTAAGTTCTGTTGTACCCGAACGATAGGTGTAAAGGCGATCGCCTAAATTATAGAGCAAGTTACCCGAAGCAATCTCGTAGGAGTCCGCCGGGTCGAGGGTGCGGACTTTTAAGGTCGTGCCAATATTAACGCGGGGGTTACTTGCACCTCCCAAGGTGGAGTTTTGGGTGGTGGTTTGGCTAGCACAACTAACCACTAGCAAGAAACACAGGGAAAATAAACCGAAAAATTGGCTAAGGCGTTGCCACCGTTTTGAGAGAAGCTTGGGGTAGTTCATTCGCTGCATGAGGAGAAATCAGGCCTAATAACCGAGATATTGTACAAAGGTTAGCGTGCAAGCAACGGAGTCGAGCAGAATTCCTTGGGTTTATTCGGGGTTGACGCGGGATAATCCGACAAGTTGCAATTTTAGGGTGAGAATTGAATAACGGCTAGTGGGAAAATCAGAAATTGTTCTGCTTTTGCTTTGCTTTTTATGAATATTGCGATTATCGGTTGCGGTTACGTGGGTTCGGCGATGGCGCGTTTCTGGCAAACCCAAGGATTTAATCTGACTGCAACGACGACAACCCCCGATAAGTTAGAGTCCCTAACCAGTATGGCTCAAACGGTAAAATTAGTTCGGGGTGATGATGCAGAATCGTTGAAAGCGACCTTACAGGGTCAGGAAGTGGTGTTACTCTCTGTGGGGGCAAAAAACGCCAACAGTTATGCTGAAACCTACTTGCAGACGGCGCAAACCCTCGCTGATGTGCTGCCGCAAGTGCCGACAGTCCGCCAAGTTATTTATACCGGAAGTTATGCCGTTTATGGCGATCGCCAAGGCGCAGAAGTCACCGAAACCACCCCCGTTGCGCCAGTCAACTCCAATGGCGAAATACTGGTTCAAACCGAACAGACTTTACTCAACGCTGCGACCGATACTTTAAATATCTGTATTCTCAGACTCGGTGGAATTTATGGCCCCGGACGAGAACTGGTTAAAATTTGGGGTAGAGTGGCAGGCACGACTAGACCGGGTGATGGTTCTGATATTACCAACTGGGTGCATCTAGACGATATTGTCGGCGCAATTGAATTCGCTAGAGCTAATCGCCTTAATGGGATCTACAATCTAGTTGATGACGCGCATCTCCCCCAAGCTGAACTGCTTTCGCAAGTCTACCAAACCCATAACCTCCCCCCCGTCCAATGGGATGCGTCCCAAAAAAGTTCTCGTCCCTACAACGCCAAAGTCTCCAACCAGAAAATTAAGGATGCTGGGTATCGGTTACGTTATCCCCAAATGCAGTTTTAATAAAGAATTGGCTCAAGGGTTGAGAAACGGTTGGGTTCTATTTTTCTTAGACCTTTTCGCAGATAGAAACCCTGCCAGGTTTTCCTAATTCAGTTCTATCGGTGGGAACGGTACCCGATTAGACCTGTATATAGCCTTTTTTAGATCCGTGCAGTACACTTGCTTCAAAGTCCCCTTTACTAAAGATGATTTAGGGGAATCTCGGCGGGTTTCCTCCAATCCCAAAATGCTGTGGTAGGGTTTTAAGCTACATAAATCTAGAATATTTTCCAGGAGTGAGTAGCAAAGATGGGTAAACGCGATCGCCTCGATCTTCGGACTATCATTAAAAGAATAACATTCATATTTATCTGTATATCCGCAGCCTGTTCTTTAGGTCTCCTTGTTATCTGGGTTTTTGGTCTTCCCGGAACTCGAAATGAGTATGCACGGGGTTGGGAACTAGGACTATACACGCTTTTTCACTATGTCGTTGGATGCGTTTTTTTTCTAGTTACTTACATCGTTGGGATACCAATTTCTAAACGGTTTCAGCGGATGCGGAATTTCAATCTCGTTACGATTAGCATCTTCTGGATATTTTTCCTTTACTCTGCCTTTAATATGTTGCGATCTTTCTACATCATGTTTTCAGCGAACTAAATATGCTGCCTTACCTTTAGCTCGCTATTATAGACACCAAGATGTCTGTCAATACCTAGAAAATAATCTTAATAGAAGAGAGTCAATGCGATCGCACTTTTAATGACACTGCTGGATATCAGCATTACTTTTTCCCCAAAGTAACAAAAGAGAAATCGGCACTCAGCCCTTAGACAAGCTAGAATGTTGAAAAAAACATCATCATTGGGGCGAACCGATGGGAAGATGCTTTACTGCGAGTCAGAGGTTGCTGTTGTTGCGAAAGGCGGGATATCGCTGTCAGCATTGCGGGGTTATCCTAACTCCCGATAACTTTGCAGCAGATCATCGCATTCCCTATTCTAAAGGTGGCGCAACCCAGGTTTGGAACGGTCAGGCGTTGTGTAGGGAGTGTAACTTACTCAAGTCTGACGCATTTGAGGAAGAGTAATGGCGAACTACTTCCTCGCGTATCACGAATTAGTCTTATCTCGCCTGGTGGGTGGGGTGACGAAACTTTATCCCCATCAGCGAGAGGCTTTACTGGCAATCTATCATAAGGCGGCGAATGGGGAAATGACGACTATCCCCCGCCAAGCAGCTTTAATTTTAGCGGGGGTGGGAACTGGAAAAACCTTAATTCAAGCGCTAACGCCGTTTGTGCTTGCGCCGTATATGACGGGGGAAAAGGCGCTATTTCTTTCTGATAACTGTACCTTGCGATCGCGCTTTCTGCGAGACTTCCCCACCGACTCTCGCGGCTATCCCCGCTACCACCAGTGGTTGCTATATTCCCTAGAAGTATTACCCCCAGGCGTTCCCCCACCGCGCATTGTGGAGTTGGATGCCAGCAATTTTAATAGTTATGCCTATGCTCTGCAACAGGCTGATATGCTAGTGGGGAATCGTCAGTTTGTTTTAAATTTAGTTAACCGTGGCGATATTGAACCGGAGGCGATAGGCGCATTAGTGGTGGATGAGGCGCATTTTTCCGCAGCAGCCAGCTATCGAACTATCGTCAATTATTGCCAAGATGCCTTACTGACTTACTTTACCGGATCGAAGTTTCGCTCCGATAGCCAGCCGTTACCCCAGGTTGAATATACCGAAGTTGTAGAACTCGATGAATGGGGAAATCCTACCCTTCAGTATGCCCCCATTGCCGATTATGAGTTTACCTTACAGCAGGCTTGGAAACTCAATCCGCCGCCGATTAAAAAGCTAACCCTTTCTGAAGCGACATCGGCAGCTTTTTTAATTGAAGAGAACGGGGTAGAGGTGACTTATACACCCGAACAATTCTTTATTAAAGCACAGAGCGATCGCGCCTGGTTCAGACAAATCCTATTTGGCGATCGCTTTACCTTACCCGTGCTACAAATGGCAGTAGATATCCTACTCGCCAAGCGCCAAAAAACAGGTCAACCTCATGCGATGATTGTTCGAGCTTTAAATATTGCTCACGTTCATCGCGTCGCCAAGTTGCTGCAAGAGAATTTCCCTATTTTACAAGCCAAAGTTGGCTTAATCCACTCCGAAACTGAAAGTTATGACTTGGCAGGAAGACCCAGCGATGTTATCCAAAAATTCTATAATGGCGAATTGTGGGTTCTCGTCCATTGTGGCATGGTGGGTGTCGGTTTCGATCATGCTTGGGCCAGCGTTTCCTGTTGTTTGGGTATCCTTAAAAGCTTGTCACCCGCCGAACAGGAATGGGGGCGAATTATTCGCCGAGTTCCCGGAGAGTTACCCGGATATTTCCCAAAATTTGACCATCCTAACTGGGGAGTTGTCGTCACCCATGAAAGTTTAGAAATTCGTCCCCTGTTTGAACAATTTATTCGAGGGGTGGAAAGCGATACGATTCGAGAAAGGGATAAAAATCCTCACCTCACCCCCGTTTTAACGACAGAATACGAAGCCGGAGAAACTGTTATTCATTTATCCGATACGGCTAACTTAAAACCGGGCGATGTTCTGCAAGTTACAGTTCCGGTTAACCCAACTCCCGCGCCTTCATCTCAGTTTAACTTAGCGCAAGAATTGGGAATAAATAGGGTTACTGAGAAAGCAGAGACTTATCAAACAAATCTGACTCAGCCTATCTCAGAAATCGATAAAAATCCTGTAAAACAACCCTCTACCTTACCGTGGGAAACCGAAGTTCAGGCTATCAAAATGCATCTGGCACAACTTCGCAGTTTTCGTAACTTAAATGTACAGGTAGAAGCTATTTTAGATACCAGTCGCATTCAAATTACCCCCACTTGGCTCGATATTCCAATGGGTGTGAAAGTGTCTCGTTCCCGTTCTCCCAAGCCTTTACCCGATGCTCATTTTTTAGATCATGTTAATTTGGATTGGCAAGTGATGGTTGGCGAACAAGTTTTTTCTTATAGCGAATACCGGAAGCGATCGCTCTTACAAAGCAAAGGCTTAGAATTATCTCCAGAAGGGGAAATCTTAGCCGATGGCGTTCCCCTAACTCAGACGATGCCACCCCCCGTTTATGAAGTCTTTCTCAAGGGGTTAGAAGCGGAATTAGCAACCCTTAATCTCGATTTACCTCATTCGGAAACTGTGGCACGCCCAGACGTGGCTAAACTGGAAATACAGGCGCGTTATGGCAGCCAAGTTAAAAGCCTGATTCACGATTTGTTTCGCCAACGCCGCTATATTCCAGATGGGGTTGAAGGCACTTCTTTAATTGAACGTCCTGTTAAACTTCTGTCCCAAGAAATAGAGCGCGTTCGAGCGAAGGGACAGGAAGTTAAGTTTAAGAATAATCAGCAACTCTTGCATTCTGCGGTATTTGCTCATATTAAGGAAAAAACGGGCAAAAGCTGGAGCGAACATAGCGAAGAAGAATATAAGGAAGCCTGTCAAATTGCTAGAATTTATTTAATGCGCTTGCTAGAGCAATTGCAGTGGCGGAAGTATTAAAAACAAGCTGTTTAATTCCATAAAATAGGGTAGGTGAATTATGTGCGGACGATTTAGTTTAACGGTTTCTCCAGAAGCCATTGCTCAACAGTTTAACTTATCCCAAGTCCCCGATAGCCAGCCGCGCTATAATATTGCGCCTTCTCAAAATATTGCAACTTTGGTGAAGTCCAAAGAAATCCCGGAAAAGCAATTTCAATGGATGCGTTGGGGGTTGGTTCCTTCTTGGGCAAAAGATATCAAAATTGGCTATAAGTTAATTAATGCTAGGGTAGAAACGGTGACAGATAAACCCAGTTTTCGGAGTGCCATTAAACAACGGCGCTGCTTAATTTTGGCCGATGGTTTCTACGAATGGCAGAAGCAAGGCAAGCAGAAACAACCCTATTATTTCCAATTAGAATCAGGGGATGTGTTTGCGTTTGCTGGTTTATGGGAAACTTGGAATTCTCCGGAAGACGAACGGGTAATTTCTTGTACGATTTTAACCACAGCAGCCGATGCGGTTGTGAGTCCCATTCATGAGAGAATGCCGATTATTGTGCCCTCTCAGCATTATCAGGCGTGGCTCGATCCAGAGATAACAACGCCTCAAGATATTTTACCTTTATTAAGTGAGGGCGATCGCGATCGCTTGCAAGCCAAACCCGCGAGTACAATGGTGAACAATCCCAAACATGATTCCCCAGCTTTAGCGGTTAGTGCTGAGTAAGGTTGGAGTAAAGTTCCTTTCTGTTGCTGTACTCCAACCCCTCATTGAGTTGAAAATTAGGCTGTTTTGGGCAAATCTGTCTTTAAAGCGACGGCTTTATCCCAAAGATCGGTGAGTAAATATTTGTGTTCTTGAATATCAGACTTCTTCGCCTGACGGAACCCGGCTTCTCGGATCTCTTCGGGAACCGGTTGAGTAATAATATCGCGAACCTCTTCAATCCTGTTATACAGATACCCCGCGCCCCCTATATACTCATCAAGATCCGGGCGAATGCGCGGCATACAAACGCCAACGCCTGCGGCTTGGGCTTCTGCGATCGCCATTGGCCATCCCACCGTCGCTAAATCAAACGCTGCCGTATACACCAGCCATTGATGCTTCTTATATTCTGCCAGCATTTCGCTCGGTTCTACGGGCAAGATGATGTTGACTGGGTTGCCTTTGTGGGCATTAATCTCATGGAGTCGATCCACTTGATACCCCAGGGCGTAGAGGTTAAACTGCTGTTCGGGCAGCCAGGAAGCCAGTTCAATATAGTCTTCCATCTTCTTTTTAGGAATTGCTGCACCCGTATTCATAATCGCCTGACCGTTGGGAGAGCGATCGTAAAATAGGGAATAGTTAATCGTGGGGTAGCAGTCAATCAGTTTATCGGAACGAATTCCCGCCTGTTCTAGATAGGGACGGGCAAACGGAAACGTGAGAACGCCCAAACAGAGATCGTGGTTTGCCCAGTGGAGGTTGTTTTTAATATTAGCAACCTTTTGAAATTGGGGCGTATTCCGTTCTAGCAATTGTCGAATTTGACCCCGCCAATTTTTCGGGCGCAAAGCGAGAGTATCGTAGGAGTGCGATCGCACCGTAAAGGGAATACCTAAAGAAGTCGCTAGCGGTGCTACAAATTCTAGCTGATTGAGGTAATGCGTATGAATGACATCGGGCTTAACCTGTGCGATTAAATCTCGAACAGCTTCGGGTTCCGTTAAATGGTGATAGGGGTAATAATTTCGGTAAGGAACGTCTGAGGGTTTGCGAGAAACAATCGTGACTTCATAGTCCTCATAAACCGCTTCTAGTTCAGTCTTGACATAGGTTTGCGAGATTTGAGGATATCCTCTGATAATGTACAAAACAGATGCTTTCTTCATCCCAGTCCTCTCATTAATTCAGAGTAAATATCAAACCTGTTGGAAACCCGAATAGGCAGTTTGCCTTTATTCGTATGCTTTAGGGTAGATTGACCTAAAAATTTGAGAAAAGCATCGCGCTAAAGATAGAGAAGCATCGAACTGGCAAATTAAAAATTTGCTCAATCGCTAGAAATGAAAAGCTTGACGAACACAAGACCTTGAAGCGTCAGAGTAACAAATATCACAAACCTGCGAGTTCAAATCGTCTCTCTTAATGGAGAAGAAATTGGCAATCGTCACCTCCTAAAGTGAAGCTTGAGAGCAAATAGCATTGAGGCGATCGCTTATGGAATATCGGCATTTAGGGAAGCATGGCTTGCGAGTTTCCGAAATTTGTCTGGGATCGTGGTTGACCTATGGGGGCGCAACCGCAGCAGACACCGCCCGGAGTTGCATTGAACAAGCCTACAGCCTGGGGATTAACTTTTTTGATACTGCGAATGTCTACGCCGCAGGAGAAGCCGAAAAAATTGTGGGTCAGGTGTTGCAGCAGTACCCGCGCGAATCCTACGTAATCGCCACGAAAGTCTACTTTCCAATGGGTAAAGGGCCCAACGATCGCGGTCTATCGCGCAAACATATTTTAGAGCAATGCGACGCCAGCCTGAAGCGCTTGGGCTTAGACTATATTGACCTCTACCAAGCCCATCGCTATGACCCAACAGTACCGCTAGCTGAAACGCTGATGGCTTTCGACTTTCTGGTCAAACAGGGCAAAATCCTATATTACGGGGTCTCAGAATGGAGTGCCGGACAGCTTGCCCATGCTAGCGATCTTGCCCGGTTAGCGAACTTGGCTCCGCTTGCTTCTAACCAACCGCGCTATAACCTGTTAGATCGCGCCATCGAACCGGAAATCTTGCCGCTGTGTCAGCGCGAAGGCATCGGAATTATCAATTATTCTCCCCTCGCCCAGGGCTTGCTGACGGGCAAATATAAACCCGGCCAACCGTTGCCAGACGGTTCGCGGGCCAGCGATCCTAAGCAAAATATGTTTTTGAATAACGGCAATTTGGAGCGAGAGCAATTGCTGAAGGTACAGCGATTATTACCCATCGCCGAGCAAGAAGGCCTGAGTTTGAGTCAATTAGCCCTGGCGTGGTGCCTGCGCCAGCGAGAACTGAGCAGCACAATTATCGGAGCCAGTCAACCCCTCCAGGTTCGGGAGAATGCGGGCGCATCGGGTGTAGAGCTTTCTGCAACGACGCTTCAGCGCATTAACGAAATTTTAGAGACGACTGCGAGCGATCGCGCTACCGTTAGGGCTTAGGCGGAGTGGACTAAGCTAGCGATCGCGCGGATTAACCCCTCCGGTTCTACGGGCTTCGAGAGGTGCTGCTGAAAGCCTGCGGCTAAGGCCCGATGCCGATCGAACTTTCCAGCATAGGCCGTCAGCGCGATCGCCTTCACCTGGCCGCCGCGTTCTGGCGGTAAGGCGCGAATCCGCTGCATCAGCATGTAGCCATCAATTCCTGGCATCCCAATATCGCTAAGTAGCACATCTGGCTGAGACTGGGCTAACACACTCAGCACCTCTTCTGCCGAAGTCACCGTAGTCGCGATCGCGCCTGCTTCTTCTAATAAAAAGGTGACAAACTCGCGCGTATCCGCCTCATCATCCACCACCAACACCCGAACGCCGCTGAGATCGAGCTTGAAGTGCGATCCGGCAACTTCTAAAGGAGAATCCTCCTGAACAGACATCAACGGCAGGCGAACCGTAAAAGTTGCGCCCAAACCTTCCCCAGGGCTATCTACTTGAATCGTACCCCCATGCAGTTCCACCAAATGACGCACAATGGCTAACCCCAGTCCCAAGCCACCAAACTTGCGCGTTGTGGTGCTATCCGCTTGTCGAAAGTAATCAAAGACATGGGGCAAAAAGTCCGTTGCAATCCCCTTTCCCGTGTCCGCCACGACAATTTGAGCAAAAGATTGAGGGGGAGTGTCCGATAAGCGTTCTAACTTGACCTCAATCTGCCCGTTGGGGGGCGTAAATTTCACCGCATTAGAGAGCAAGTTCCACACCACTTGCTGCAAGCGGGTGGCATCGCCCCAAACCCGTCCAACCTGCGGATCGAGAAACGCATTCATCTCAATGGACTTAGCTTCGGCAGCGAGGCGCACCGTTTCAATGGCGGCTTGGATCGTGGAAGCTAAATTCACCGAACTCGCATTCAGACTTAACTTACCCCGCAGAATCCGAGAAACATCGAGTAAATCTTCAATCAGTTCAGATTGCAAGCGTGCATTGCGCTCAATAGCACTCAAGGCTTGTTGAGTGCGGTCTGCATCCAGCTTGCCGTTGAGCAAGAATTTAGACCAGCCCAAAATTGGATTCAGGGGCGATCGCAATTCATGGGACACCACCGCCAAAAACTCATCCTTAACCCGGTTTGCGGCTTCGGCGGCATTGCGTGCCCGCTGTTCGGCCTCATAGAGATCGGCGCGGGCGATCGCTTGGGCGCATTGTTGAGCCAGCGTCAGCATAAAGATCCGATCTTCGGAGTTAAACGTTTGAGGCTGAGAAAAACTTAGACCAATCACCCCCAACAGTCGATCTTCAACGCTTAAGGGCAAGCACGCCCAAGCTTGATGTTGGGTAATCGTAGCGCTCTCTGCTAGATGAGGATAGCGCTCTACAAAGCGTTCGCGATTTCCGATAAATACAGGGCTTTGGGTGCGGGCAGTTTCAGCAATGGGGACTGGCGAGTTCGCCGGAAAGCTAGACCAGGTATTCAACATCGATTCGGGATAGCCCACAGCTTGCACAATCTGAAGCGTTCTCCCTTCATCGACTAGCAGCGCCAGGGAACCGGCTTTGGCCTCCATTGCGGCGATCGCGCGCTGCGTCACCACTTCAGCCACCTGCTTTGGCGTCAGCGCTTGCGAAAAAGCAGCGGTAATTTGCTGCAAAATCGCCGTGCGATGTGCCAAGCGTTCGGCAATCTGTTGAGCCTGCTGCGCTTTTTGGTACAGTTGAGCATTATCCACAGCTAAAGCCGCGTGGCGACCCAATTCTTCAGCAAATGCCAAGTCTTCTGGATCGTACTGTCGGGCAGACTCTGCGGCAACGAAGACGAGCGTTCCCAAGATTTTTCCCCGCGCAGGCATTGGCACAATCATTGCCGAACGAAAGCCCACCTCTCGCAGCAGCCGCAGATGTTCCTCGTCGCGGGCAGATTGGACGAGCAGTTCGTCGGTAATGTGGGGGTAAAATTCTGATTGCCCAGTTCGCAAAACGCGAGGCGTGCCGGTAGGATCGTCTGGATTGATAGGATAGCGCTGTCTAATTTCATCGGCCCACTGAATTTTCTCAGGATTGCTGTGAGCAGTGGCGACGGCTTCAATAGAACCATCATCTTGTACGACCTGGACAACGCACCAGTCGGCTAGATGGGGAACCAATTGGTAAGCAAGCTGGTTCAGGATGGTTTGGTAATCTAAGGAACTCGCCAGCGCTTTACTAAATTGGGCAAGATATTGTTGAGCTTCTTCGTGCCGCTTGCGTTGGGTAATATCAATCATAATTCCTCGCAACAACTGGGGGCGATCGCCTTGGCGCACAACGTTAACCACATCGTAAAGCCAGACAATTCGACCATCGGCAGCGACCATGCGATATTCAAAGTCGTAGTTATCCAGAACGAGCGAGTTCTCGTAACACAACTGAGGCACCCATTCGCGATCGCGAACGTACATCTGTTTTGTCCAAAAGTCCTGGATATACCAATCCTCTAAGGGATAGCCCAGGATTTCCACAACTTGCGGCCCAACGTAGGTAAATTGTCCGGTTGCTGGATCGACTTCCCAAGGGATCACCCGGACGCGTTCTGCTAGCAGGCGAAACCGTTCTTCGCTGTGGCGCAGGGCTAACTCGGTTTGTTTGAGTGGGGTAATGTCAATGGCTGCACCCGTCACGCCGATAACGTTCCCCGGCGTCTCTTTTAAGGGTTCAATGGTCAGGTCGTAGTAATAAGCTTGTCCCAAGTGGGTGAGCTTGCATTCCTCTCGCGTGCCGATCCCGGTTTCTAAAACTTGTCGTTTGATGCGGGTGAGGATGGCTGCTTCTTCTGGATTGGCTAAATCGCGATCGCCTTTACCTAAAACGGTCCCTTCTAGATCGCCAAAAGCAGGGTTTTCAATCCAGGTATATCGCAAATCCAGGTCTTGATTAAAGACGGTGATGGGAGCATTTTTGAGGGCGACTCGCAATCGTTCTTCGCTTTGACGCAAGGCGATTTCGGTGTGCTGTCGCTGCGTTATATCCTGAAAGACGGCGACGGCGGAAATAATCTCTCCACGATCGTTCAAGACGGCTGAGGCGTTGGTATCAATAACGATGCGGCTGCCATCGGGATAGCGGATTTCTATTTCTTCATGGCGGATCGTTTCCCCCGTTCGCAGCGATCGCGCTAAGGGGTATTCGTCAGCCGCATAGGGTTGTCCATCCAAACGGTAGGCGAGTAAGGGAATATTGGGTAAGTATTGATCGAGTTTGATGTCGATCGCTTGGGTATACCTCAGCAGTTGATGGGCTTGCTCGTTAGATAAAATCAGATTGCCAGAAGCCGCATCGGCAATTAACACGCCTGCGGGCATTTGGCTGAGAACCGCTTCAAACTGGGCGCGTTCTGCGGCGAGGGTTTGTAAAAGTTGCTCCCGTTCGGCTTCGGTTTGCTTGCGTTCGGTGATATCTGCAATAAAAACAGTCAGTCCATCGGGCGAGGGGTAAACCCGGTATTCGTACCAATACTGCCAAGGGAGATGCAGGTACTCAAACCCAGCCGGAATTTGTTCGACCATTGCCTGTTGAAACTGGCTCTCTAGGCTAGTTCCGAGGGTACAGGGAAATAAAGCCCAAAAGTTCTCGCCGAGGAGTTGTTCCCGTTCTCGTTCGACCATGTGGCAGTAGCGATCGTTGGCGTAGGTATAGCACCAATCGCGATCGAGGGTGTAAAATCCATCGCTAATGCTGGAAAGAACCGTGCCCAGACGTTCTTTCACGACTTGAGTTTCGCGTTGAGCCGTTTCGCTTGCAGCTCGCAATCTTTTCTCTCGATGGATCGCACTCCAACGGGCTTGATTTAATCCGCTAATCAGGAAGGAGGCGATGATGAATGCTCCCAAACGGACTAGCGTGTTTAGATCGTCAAAAGCGAGGGAGTAAGGGGGCGGAAGGCAACAGTAGTTAATCGCCAGTGTAGATAAAACAGTTGCCAATAGACCTGGCCCTAAACCGCCCAACCAGGCACTCACCATAACGGCGACAAAAAAGGGTGAAGTGGGGATAGGAGCGATGACAAAACCCAATAGTAGAGCAATTCCTAATGCCAGGGTAGTAGAGAGCAGCGCTACGCTGTAGGAAAGCAGCATAGTCTTCCCAGTGGCTTTTCTCCCAATGCTCAAAGATATCCTCCTATCGGGCTTTCCCCTGCTCCGGTAGACATTCATTGAAACCTATGAACCGTTGTAACTCGTTGTTAATAGGAGGAGAATGTCAGGCAGAATCTCAATTCTAATTTTCTACCCTTAGATAGGGAAAATAATCTATCTTGCGAGGGAACTTTGAATACCTTGGTCTGGTATAGAGAGTACATTTCCCAAGGGAGCGCGATCGCGAGAAGCCTTTCTCCGGGTTAACTGATAATCAAGATCGTCGCTACGACAGCCTCCGACTTTCAGCAGTGAGTGTCCGTTCGCAAACGCCTCAAGACGTTCAATCATTCAGCAACTTTTATAGAGTTTAATTTGATAGCCTGCCTATCAGTAAATCTACAGAGTCATTCGCTGCTTCTTTACTCTTCTTCATAATTCCAGTCAGGACTGGAAGTCTAGGGTTAAAGTATGAATGAATGTCCGCAGTTCGCATTAGTTGCAAGCCTTGTTCGTCACCATAGGAATAACCGGGATGAATTCTCCAGACGATAAAGCAAAAGAGTTTGAGCGCCGAGAACGAGAATTAAAAGAGCGAGAGCAAATGATTCGCTTGCGGGAAATTGAATCAGAACTGTATCAACCCGCTTCCACCCCTGTCTATTCCACCACCAAGCATCAACCGCCTGAAAAGACAGCAAAACGCTGGAAAAAACTCGCCAATATTGGTAAATTTTTCCTACTCGTGGTTGCAGTAATTGTGGGTATGAAGGTTGCCAGTTGGCTAGCGGGAGCCATTATTGTGGGTAGTATAGCATTTGTCGGATACAAGCTTTTCCTAGAAGGCGATCGCAAATAAACTCAATTCAATCATGAATCAATCGTTTCAAGCCGCCTTTGATTCATGATTGCAGCCTGTAGGGACTTTTAATTAAAGATTTACTCATTAGGAAATCAGCATGAGTTATCCTAACTTTTTGGGCAATCTCGAACGTATTTCTCAAGCTAGACATGCCAGTGCTAATCATCTTGAAAAGATTGCGGAGACGCTAGCCAAAGCTGAAGTTAAGGGCGAACAAGCGTCAGGAAAACTTAGCCTAGAACGCGATATTGAAGATATTAACATTGCGAGTGCCAATTTAAAAAGAGGAGTTTTTCGTCTCCTGGTTTTAGGAGATATGAAACGCGGCAAAAGTACCTTTCTCAACGCTTTAATCGGAGAAAACCTACTCCCTAGCGATGTTAATCCCTGCACGGCAGTTTTAACCATTCTACGGTATGGATTGCACAAACAAGTTAAGGTTTACTTTAAGGGCGATCGCCCGCCCGAATGTCTAGATTTTGAAACCTTTAAGCAACACTATACCATTCATCCAGACGAAGCCAAAAAGTTAGAGCAGGAAAAGAAACTCGCATTTCCCGAAGTAGAATATGCAGCGGTAGAATATCCTTTACCCTTACTCGAAAAAGGGATTGAAATTATCGACAGTCCTGGATTGAATGATACCGAAGCTCGCAACGAGCTGGCCCTGAGTTATATTAACAATTGCCATGCCATTCTCTTCGTCTTGCGAGCAATGCAACCCTGTACCTTAGAAGAACGGCGCTATTTGAATAACTACATTAAAGATAGGGGATTAACCGTTTTTTTCCTAGTCAATGCCTGGGATGAAATTCGAGAAGCCTTAATCGATCCCGACGATCCCGAAGAGTTGCAAGATGCCCAAACCAAACTTCGTAAAGTCTTCCACAATAACTTAGCAGAATATTGCCAAATTGAGGGACAAGATATCTACGAACAGCGCGTTTTTGAAGTCTCTTCCATTCAAGCATTGCGACGACGGCTAAAAGATCCCAATGCAAATTTAGCGGGAACTGGCTTCCCCGAATTTACCCATGCTCTCAATACCTTTTTAACCCAAGAAAGAGCGATCGCGCAAATGCGTCAAGCCCGCAGCCTCGCCAGACAAGCCTATCATCGGGTACATGAAGCCATCGAACGCCGCCTTCCCCTGTTAAACCGCGATGTCAACGAACTCAAACAGCGCATTCAGGCGGTTGAACCTGAGTTTAACCAACTCCAGGCAATTCGCGATCGCTTTCAGTCAGAAATCTTTGCATTGCGCGATCGCAAAGCTGATGCGATCGCCAAAGGCTTCCACAATTATATCCTCAATTTGGGTAACACCTTTGAAACCGATTTTCTCCAATATCAACCCGACATTGGCTTTTTAGAATTCTTACAACAGGGAAAGCGAGATGAATTTAACACCGCTTTTCAACGCGCATTTGAACAGTATATTAACGATAAAATCGCAGCTTGGGAACTCAGCACCGAACAAGAACTGAGCAATGCCTTTGCTGACTTGGGACGCAAAGCCAGCTATCATGGTGAAGCCTATGCCCAGGTGACACAAACCATGACCGAAAAACTTATCGGTCAGAAAATTCATGTTAATGTTAGCGTTGAAGAAAATACGCCGTCTTGGTCAAGTTGGGCGGCTGGTTTTGCCTCTTTAGCCATTGGAAATGTTGCAGGTTTGGCGCTAGCCGGGGCAGGCTTTGATTGGCGAAATATCCTGTTAAACTCATTAGCCGTATTAGGCATTTGGAGCTTTTTAAGTATCTTCTCCATTGGCTTAATTACTGGCCCAGCGGGTTTATTGTTATTAGGATTAGGGGTGGGTGCTTTTCAAGCCGATAGCGCTAAAAAAGAACTCATTCGAGCTACAAAAAAGGAGTTTCTGAAATACCTTCCCAAAATTGCCCAAGAACAACAGACAAATGTTTATCAAGCCGTGCAAAACTGCTTCAATAGCTACGAAAAAGAAGCCATTCAACGAATTGATGATGACATTAAATCCCGAAAATCTGAGCTTTCTAACTTAATTCAGCAAAAAGAAACTCAAGAAATTAACTGCGAGGCGGAATTGCAGCGTCTCAATACGTTAGATAGCCAAATCCTCGCTGAAGTTCGCAGCCTGGAATCTGTTTATGAAGGTTTGCTAGCAGCCTGAAAAAACTAGCTCTTTTCAAAGAAAGGAATACCTCTCAATTGTCTATTGTTTAGAAACGCATGAGTTATAAAGTAGAAACAACCCGATTTATGAGTGGTTTAGAACGCGTCTCCCAAGTGCGTTCTCAGCTTGCTCACCATCTGGCAAATTTAGTCAGTACCCTGAAACAATCAGAAGTCAATAGCCAAAGTCAATCAGGAAAATTAGGACTCGAACGAGAAATTGCTGACTTAGATAAGTATAGCCAAACCTTACAAAAAGGCGTGTTTCGACTTCTCGTTTTAGGCGACATGAAACGGGGAAAAAGCACCTTTCTCAACGCTTTAATCGGAGAACGACTGCTTCCTAGCGATGTCAATCCCTGTACGGCAATTCTCACCTTATTGCGCTACGGTGCTGAAAAGAAAGTTACGGTGTATTTTAATGATGGTAAAGCACCCGAAGAGGTAGATTTCAAAGTCTTTAAGCAGCGCTACACCATCGATCCTTCAGAAGCCAAAGAATTAGAACGTCAGAAAAAACTAGCGTTTCCAGATGTAGATTATGCCGTGGTAGAGTATCCCTTACCGCTATTAGAAAAAGGGATTGAAATTGTTGATAGTCCTGGGTTGAATGATACTGAAGCCAGAAATGAATTATCTTTGGGCTACGTGAATAATTGCCACGCCATTTTATTTGTGCTGCGGGCAACTCAACCTTGTACGTTAGGCGAACGCCGATATTTAGAGAACTACATTAAAGGGCGGGGTTTATCCGTCTTCTTTTTGGTGAATGCTTGGGATCAGGTGCGAGAAAGTTTAATCGATCCAGAGGATGAAGAAGAGTTAGCAGAAGCCGAGGAAAAATTACATCGCGTTTTTCAAGCTAATTTAGCCGAATATTGTCAGGTGGAAGGCTTCGATTTGTATGAGGAACGCGTATTTCTTCTTTCTTCTTTGGACGCATTGCGACGGCGAATTAAAAATCCCGATGCGTCTTTAGAGGGCACGGGTTTTCCCGAATTCATGGGGGCGCTAGGGGCATTTTTAACAAAAGAACGAGCAATTTCTGAGTTCCGTCAAGCCCGAACCCTGGCAAAACAAACAGAACGGCACGTTCGCGAATCGATTGAACGGCGAATTCCGCTATTAGAAAAAGATGTAGAGGAGTTGAAAACCCGAATTCAATCGGTAGAACCCGAATTTACCAAACTTACCGAAATTCGCGAACAGTTTAAAGCAGAAATTCTCGCGACGCGCGATCGCAAAGCTAAAGCGATCGCCGATTCCTTCCGAACCTACGTGCTAGCCTTGGGCAATACTTTTGAAACCGACTTCCTGCGCTACCAACCCGAATTGCGGTTTATGGACTTTCTCAGCAAAGGCAAGCGCGAAGCCTTCGAGAAAGCCCTAACGGAAGCCTTTAGCCAATATATCAACGATAAACTCTCCGCTTGGAGTCTATCGGCCGAACAGGAAATGAACGCCGCCTTTACGCAACTTTCCAAGAGTGCCTTGCAATACGGCGCATCCTATACCAAGGTGACAGATAAGATTACCGAGAAACTCACCGGGCAAAAAGTTCAACCCCTGCTAGGCACTACCCCCGAAGATAACGCCCCCGCTTGGGCAAAATGGGCGGCAGGCTTATTCTCCCTAGCCAGAGGTAATATTGCAGGCGTCGCAATGGCGGGGGCGGGTTTTGACTGGAAAAATATTGTCCTCAACTTTATTACCGTCTTTGGAATTAGCAGCATCATCGCCTCATTTACAGGTATTGTATTAGGGCCGCTATACCTCGCCCTCTTGGGAATGGGAGTCGGGTTATTGCAAGCGGATGGGGCGCGTAAAGAACTGGTGAAAGCCGCCCGCAAGGAATTAGTAAAATATTTACCCCAAGTTGCCCAAGAACAATGGCAACCGATCTATGATGCGATCGCAGAATGTTTCGACACCTACGAACGCGAAGTCACAGAACGCCTCAACGACGACATCAACGCCCGCAAAGCCGAATTAGATAACCTAATGCAGCAGAAAAACTCCCAGGAAATCAGCCGTACTGCTGAGTGCGATCGCTTTAAGCGGTTTGCGGCTGAAGTTAGCGCCGAAACCGAACAGGTAGAAACGCTGTATCAAGGGTTCCTGGCGGCGAATGCTTAGACGGGGGGAAGAAGGGAGTTGGGAGTTGGGAATTGGGAGTTGGGGAGGAAGGATGGAACACTCTTCGGAATTTGCTAACCTTGTTGCGTCTCTTCAGTCGGCTTTGGGCTTAATTGATTTTGAGTCTAACGCTAGCTTGCGCCAAGATGCCCTTAACTTATGCGACTATTTAGCCGATCCGGTTTTCCGCATTGCCGTATTTGGGCCGTTTAATCATGGTAAATCTACCTTGTTAAACGCCTTACTGGGAAGTCGGACTCTCCCGATCGATCTCATTCCCACAACAGGGGCAGCGATCGCAGTACGCTACGGTACAGAAATCACTAGCCGCATTACCTTCTCTAACGGTCGAGAGATTGTTGAACCGGGAACCGATATCCTCAAACAATACGCCATTTTAGATGACCAGCGGCGGATGCGAGGGGATGTGACGGGGGTGCATGTCACCTATCCCCATCCTTTCTTGCAAACCGGGATAGAATTTCTGGACTTACCCGGAACTAACGATCGTGAGGCGCAAGAAATGCTAGTGCGCGATCGCCTTTTTACCTGCGATCTGATTATCCAGGTTTTGGATGCTCGCAAGCTGATGACGTTGGGGGAACGCGAACACCTGCGCGACTGGCTATTAGATCGCGAGATTAAAAGTATCGTGTTTGTGGTGAATTTCCTCAATTTATTAGAACCCGACGAACAGAAAGAGGTCTTTCACCGCTTGCGGTTTGTGGCAGAAAGTTTTCGCGCCGATCTCCCCTCTGGCATTAGCAACCTCTACCGGGTTGATGCTCTACCCGCCCTGAGAGCTAGATTAAAAGGGGATACTTCTGCGGCACAAGTGAGTGGGTTAGCCGCGTTTGAATCAGCCTTACAAGCCATTACAGCAGCACAACAGGAACGGTTGCGGGTTCGTCTCCCTCGCATTCGGGCGATCGCCTCTCAAATTCAACAGCAGTTACAGGCTAAAGTCGAAGCGTTTAATGCAGAATTAGTCACCGCTAAAGAGAAGCAACAGGCGAAAATTGCCATTCAACAAAAAGCGGAAAAGCTGATTCGCCAAGGGTTCCAAGCTAGCGCTTCGGAGTTAGAAAGCTGGCTGTATCTCCCCAAACTGCTAGAACGCTATCAATCTGAACTGGCAATGGCACTGCGTCAAGGACAGTTTGAAACTTGGCAAACGCAACGCTTGCAAAGCGCGATCGCGCCTCACGAACAATCGCTCAATCAATGGCTAGATAAGGGTTGCGAGTTCTTTCAACAGCAACATCCAGGTGCCCTCAAGTTTCCCTATCCCAGTCCCCCCCAAGTCACCTTACCCAAACCGCCTCAAACCGCTACCTCAAAAAGTGATTCAGACTTAATGCCAGTGGCGCTATCTACGGGAATTGGTTGGATTTTGGGGGGCCCGGTAGGCGCGGCGGTTGTCGGGGGTGCCAGCTATCTGATCGGCCGCACGCCCGCTCAAAAATCGGCAAATTCTCCCCCGGAAAGTCAAATTTTACAAGCCTATCAAGAAGCCGCAGAGGATTATTTAACCCATCTCAATATCGAATGGCTGGCAAGCCTGCGCGACTGTCAACAAAAATTAGAGACAATTATCTGTTATAAAAGTGAAGATAAACCTTTAGAATCAACGCCTGATTCCTATCAAATTCAACTAGCACAAAGTTTGATAGATAACCTCTCTCTAGAGATAGAGAAAATCGGGCGTTTATAAACTCGAATGATTGATGTTAGTCTGATTTCCCTATTGGGAATAATGGATATTGCGATCGCGATCGCTTATCTCATCCTCTCGCCGCGTTGGTCGCTGGCCAAGTTGCAACTGCCGAAAGTTTTTGGCACAACTGGAATTATTTTATTAATTATCCAAGTTGCGATCGCCCTTCCCTTAATCATCGGTTCAGGGATTATCTTTGCCTTTCAAGGCTGGCGGCTGAATTTCCCCTTAAGGATTGCTTATTTTAGCTTTTATTGCCTGCTATTTTTCCTAGGACTGCGTAACTTCTATCGCTTTCCCAACGCCTCTCAACGCCTCTACCAAGCGATCTTGCCGGTGGCGCTACTGCTTCTTAGCAGTATTCTATTCATCTTTAACGGCCGTCCGCTCGATCCCGTCATGCAGTTATCTACAGGCCTGCTGCATCTCGTCTTGCTTTTACAGATCGTTAAAGATATCTTCTTATTGAGATGGCGATCGCCATCAGAGCGCTAATCGTGACCTTTGAGCTTTTCAATCAAATTCTCCCCCGTCGTCCCAGCAATCACCCACAAAACCGCCCTTGCGCCATCTCGAATCGCCTTTTCAATCGGTTCTGTATCGCGTCCAGAGGGCACAGAAATCGGCTTAAACGCAATCCCCCGACTCCCCAGAACAATCTCGCCAATCACCTGAGCGCGGCGCATATGATCGTCAGAAGTAATCAAATAAATACAAGTAATATCCCGCGCCTTCAACTCATCAACCAGCGTCGTGAAATTCGTCACCGTATCCACCGCCTGATAGTCTAAGTGAATGCGTTCGGGCGCAATTCCCGCCTCAGAAAATACCCATTCTGAATATTCCGGGTTGCTGCCACTCGATACCCAGATTTCCAGATTAGGATGTTCTTTCGCAAACTCAGCAGCAAAAACCTCGCGAACAGGTGCCCCCCCCAAAACCAGTACCGCCTGCGGCTGAGACACATACGTCCTGACTTGCTTATAGCTAAACCAAACCGTCCCTGCCAAGATGGCAAACAACGAAACCCGCCACAATAAAGCCCTAGTTCTAGAGCGATTTTTCCGAGTGGGTTTGTAACGTTGTCCGCTGAGACCGATCCTTAACATCATGATTTAAACAGGGATTGAAGTGATCCAATCGAGAGGTCATCCATTGTGCCCAGTTACAGGCTGAGATTGCAATAGGGTGCTGTTGTCAAAAGTGTACAGCGAACTGCTAGCCTTCTCTCATGCTTTAGCTTTTCTTTCTCCCGGATTTGCAATCAGCAAAGCTATCTTAAAATCCACTCTAACAAGTTGAGTATCGGCTTCTGGGCAACTCTAGCTACCGCGTGCTGAGTCAAAAATCAGCCAGGTTAATCTTTTTAACTTGTCCTAAGCGTTGCTGTTGACTAGCGCTGTCCATTTTTTCTATCCGCTAGTCAAAATCCCCGGACGAGCTAAAAACGCCTGGGATAGAAAGGTTTGAGGGAACGGGGCTGATGGGACTTGAACCCATGACCTAGCACTTAGGAGGCGCTCGCTCTATCCAACTGAGCCACAGCCCCAATTACATAGCGATCATAACAGCTATCCGAGGTAGCGAGCCAGCGACTGCCAAGGTTTATCCCAGGGTTCTCCGCCCACTTCCAACCCGCATAAATGACTCTGGGCTTCTAGAATCAGAGAAGAACGCAAGCCCTGGCGCTTTCTGAGTTGCAAGGTGAGTTTGCCATGCATGGTATCTCGACAGCAGAAGTCTAAACCCTTCGGAGTGGGGGCGCGTAAGGGTGTCCCTGGTTTATTCGTCGTTCCGGTTAACTCAACCTCATATTCTGAATTGCGGGCTTGCATTTGCCAGCATCCCCACGGTTCAATCTGCCAGCACACTTCAGCATTCCAAGGCACAAACTCATAAAATTGACCTTGGTAATGAATGCCCACCAGCGCCGCCGACTCCATCCACCCTAAAATGCCTCGCTTACCACCACCGGCGGTGAGGGCTAAGTCGGGTTCGTCTATAAAACTATTGCAATTGAGCCAAAACCACTTTTTCGGGAAGGCGCGACCCCAATTTTTCTCGCTGTAGGTGGGAGCATCTTGAAAGGCGTAACATTTACCTTGCCACTCTATTTCCCCAGTCGCTAAACCGTGGGCCTGTAAAATCTGCCAACCGGGTTCAAAGATGGGGAGAAACGAAAGCCACCCGGCGGTTGACTGCTGAGGGCTGTTGGCAGGACCCCAACCGTAGACGGGTTTAATTGTATATTGCCAGCGGGCGCTTTGACCCGTGCCGGGATCGTGAAGAACGCCTTGGTGCCAGGTGGCGGTTGCTTGATAGCCTTCTTGGACGGAATGGTTAAAGTCTGCGGGTTCAAGATAGCGGGGAAGTACGGTTAAGGGTGAATCTTTTCCTTTAAGTTGTCGCCAATGACCTAAACCCAGGGCGTGTCGCCAAGCCCAAAAGGTGCGAACGTCGGGAAAGGTGCGACAAAAGTATTCGTCGTTAGGCCCTAGAATTTGCGCGGCCCCACCGTTGTAGGGTTGAGTTCCCGTGGGGTCTTCAATGGAGTACATGAAGGCGAAGGTTTGCCCAATATCGGGTAAGGTGACGCGATAATACCAGCCTTCAAAAAAGCGATCGCTGATTGTGTCCCAATGGTAGCCGCTATGGGGAGTTTGTAGGGGAGCGTTAGCAAATCCAGGCATGATCAGTCTTTGTTCGGGTTCGCTTCTCCATTGTGCCTTCAGACTCGCAAACTTGGGAATGGGTACAAAGGTAGGTCTCAGAGGGCAAGCAACCGTCCAGCAATATTTTAGGGCTTAGATGCGATCGCATATGGCTTGCGGTAGAGTTGGGTCTGCTTGAACTTAGGACTAGAGAGTGACTGAGGGTTCTATCTTCAGAGCAACCTCGCAGAATATTCTGGGTTGCTACGCTTAAGTTAAGCAGTGAGGAGTGAAATTGGTACGAACTATTTCTTAATCTGTTGAACGATTAGAAATGAACAAGCTAAACGCTCCAGGGAAGCACTCATGACGCCAACTCGTCAACTTAGAGGTGTAGAAATTGACTTTCTCTAGTTCCCCAACTGCCAAGCTGTTTTGCAAATGGTTACATTTGCCTTATTTATGAGTAATCTAGCAGATTCTGAGATATCATCTATTTCTTTAATTCGCAAATTATTGCCTTTTTTATTAAGTTTTCTCGACGATATATTACTCATCGGTCTTTCTCGATTAGGGTGTAACCTCCCCTGGTTGCAGTGGCTATCTCCCGCGATTATGGTGGGGACAGGAATCTACTTTTTGGTGCAATTCTGGCAAAGTCCCTACGGTGCAGCAAAAGCGAGGGAACTTTGGGAGTCCTTTCAACAACCTGAAGAAGCACTGGAAGCTTAAAGAAAGTTGCGGGCAAAAGCCCGCATTTGCATCTGTTCAAATTTAGGCAACTCGTCGGCGAATTCCCGTCCACCCATACCAATGACGCACCGCTAGCCAAACTGCCGATAGCAGTCCAGCGAAACTCAAGGTTAAACCGCTATAGGGAATTAATAAACCAAAGACGGGAATAACAGCCCCAGCGAGGGTGGCAATTATGGCGGCCCAAGATTGCTGGCGACTGAAGCCCAGCCCCCAAGCCAGGAACAAGAGGACGAGGGAAACGCCAACCCAAGCAATAGAGGCAGGTAGAAGGCGGCTGAGGTAGGTTAAAGCGAGCAAACTGGCAAAAAAGACCCCTCCTGCGATCGCCACATCTTGCAGGCGGATGGGAACCGATAAATACAGGAGCAGCAACCACCACAAGAAGACGGCCGGGCCAAGCAATAGCAGGCGCGGTAAAATTCCGGTATTGCGGACTGGGTTAGTTGCAGTGAACACCCCAAAAGGATTTTGCACCGAGACATTATCATCAAACGTCCAGGTAAAGCGCGTTCCCCGTCCTTCGGCTTGGGTTTCGGTGGGTGCAATTCCGCTGGCAAAATCGGCCTTGGGGAAATAGGCGATCGCATTGAGACGAAAATTAGAGAGCAATTGTCCATTGGCGTTATAAACCCAACGCGGGCTACCTTGGGCGAGATAGGCGACGCGGAATGTTGAGGTTTCTCCGGGTTCTAAGCGAAACGGAAACCCATAGTCGCCGGGGTTAATGGGTTCGAGGCGGGTTCCATCGCGTTCGACGCGGAAGTTTTGCAATAGAGAATAACCGGAAGGGGGACGCACTTCAAAGAAAAAGTCTTCTGTTTCGTTGAGGCGGTTTACCACCTGGTAATCTGCGCTAAAGTCTACGCGATAAATGGTGCGATTGGTAGCGCGATCGCTCTCTTGATTTAAGGTTACTTGAACTTGCGATCCGGCTAGCGTCATAAACCGATCGACTTGGCGGATTTCTTCCACCGTCACAAACCGACCGTCAATATAATTTTGGTAAGTAAAAGTTTGGGGGATTTCATAGCGCATTTGCGGGGCGCTTTGTTCCATGCGATCGCCTCCTACAGTTCGCGCCACTTCTACCACTTTGGCTTGTTCCCAATGATGGTAGCGATTGGCGAGGGTAGAAGAAAAGAAGAAACCCACCACTAATAAAACTAAAATTAGCCCTCCATGTTGCAAAATCTGTAACATAAAGTCATAGCGCGTCAGCCATTGTTGCGTCCAAAGGCGCGTGTCGTTTACATCGCGGCGCAACGCTAAACTAATACCCGCAAAAACGATACCTAACGCCCCGATTAAGAGCGTTAGAATCAAAAAAATGGTCAACCCCTGAGTGCCAAATTGAATTAACTCATTCGGATGAGTCAGATCCGGTAAATTCGGAATTCCCTGCGGCGTCGAAAACATAGATCGATAGGTTAGAGGAAAGATACCTTATTGATCTACAAATCGTTTTCCAGAGTTCCCTACTGACAAGAGACTTAAACCAGTAAAGAATAAAAAAATCAAGCAGCCTTATATTAAGCACTCTTTATAAGAATCGGTGTTGAGAACTTAGGGCGATCGCAGCTTGTTTTCGGAGTGGGGTCAACTGACCCAACCGACTGGGCTTTTCCCTAAATGGGAATTGTAAACCAGAAGGTTGTCCCCACACCGAGGGTACTGTCTACGCCGATTTCACCACCGTGGGCGGTGATAATTTGGCGACAGAGGTATAAGCCTAAGCCTAAACCGGGGGAGTGTCTTGAGGTTTGACCTCGGACGTAGAGTTGAAAGACGGTAGCACAATCTTCTGGGGACATTCCAACCCCGTTATCTGCAATGGTAAAGCGGATAACAGAAGATTCAGCAACGATAACTTCAGCCCCAATCTCGATTTTAATGCCCGGTGGATTGTGCTTGAGGGCATTTCCGATTAAGTTTTCAAAGACGCGCCGCAGTTGGGGACAATCAACCTCAACAAGGGGTAAATTCTCAGGTAAATTTTGGACTAAAGACGCTTGATGTTTGATAATTAAGGGTTCTAAATCGGCGGCCAAACCTTGAATGACCCCATTAAGTTGCGTGGGTTTGGGGGAAAGCACAATTCCCCGAATTTCCGAGGCGGCGGTTTCTAATAAAGAGTTAATGAGATGCAGTTGGGCGTGGCTGCTTTGTACCATGCGTTCTAAAACTGAACGCGGAATGGGAATAGAGGGGGGTGAATCGGGTTTATTGTCTGTGGCTTTTAGGAGGTTTTGCAACACCAGCAACCACCCAGTTACGGGGGTGCGGAGATCGTGGGAAACAGCATGGAGGAAAATATCTTTGAGTTGGTTGAGTTTGAGGAGTTCGGCGTATTTCTCTTGAAGTTGGGCGGTTCGTTCGGCGACAGTTCGTTCCAATCCGGCGGTGAGTTGGGCTTGCTTGATGGCGATCGCAACTTGGGTGGATAAGGCTTCTAGTAAGTCCTTATGCATCGCTTCCCAGTGGCGCGGATGGCTGCATTGATGGGCGACGAGAACCCCAAAGACTTCATCGCCTAACCAAACGGGAACGCTAATCGTCGATTTGACTTGATAGTCGGCGTAGTGTTGGGCGATATTGGGTGGCGCTTCAATTTGAGTGACATCATCAATGGCTCGCACTTGATGTTGAGCAAACAAACCGCGAATTTCGTTCAGGTAGTCTGTATTGTTGGTGGTTTGTCCATACAGGGAAATCCAAGCCGGATCGACGGATTCTGCAACCACTTCGCCGTAGGTGCCTTGGGTGTCGATGTGGGCAATATAGACGCGATCGGCCCCTAAAAATTGTCGCACTTCGCGAACGGTAGTATCAAAGATACAATCGAGTTTCAGGGATTGGTGAATCTGCGAGGTGATTTTGGCAAACAGGCGATCGCGCTGGGCTGCAATTTGCAATTGGGCTTCGGCTTGCTTGCGTTCGCTAATATCGTTAACAACGCATAACCAGCATTGTTGCCCGCCCAAGACGATCATTTCTGCGGAGAATAAAACCGTTCGTCGTTCGCCTTGTTTTGTTAGTAAAGTTAACTCGCGATCGCGAACCGCCCCCGTCGCTTGCAAAGCTTCCACTAAGTAAGCGCGATCGCTGGGATCGTCCCAAATACTGAGTTCAAAGGCGGTTCGCCCAATCACCTCTTCCAGGCAATAGCCGGTGACTTCTAAAAAGCGATCGTTGACTTCAATAAACCGGGCATTTTCTAAAAGGCTGATCGTGCAAGGATAAGGGCTGGAACGAAAGGCGGTTGCAAACTTTTCTTCTGATTCTTGCAAGGCTTGCTGGGCTTGAACCTGGGCGGTAATATCGCGAATCACCCCTAAGATATGCGGTTTGCCTTTGTAAATAAACCGCGTTCCCAAAACATCCACATGGAATAAACTCCCATCTTTGCGAATATCGATCGCTTGGGTGCGATATTCGCCCCCCGCCTGAATGGTCGCGAAATACTCGCCTAACAGGTGATGATAGTCAGGATGAATATAGGCATCGGGTTTGAGTTTAATCAGTTCGTCATAGGGATAACCAAAGATTTCGCACGCGGCGGGATTAACTTCCACCAAGGTGCCATCTAACTCATTGACAAATAGAGCATCGCGACTGGCTTCAAACATACTGCGATATTGAACTTCCTGTTCCTGTTGCAGTTGTTCCGATCGCACTTGTTCGGTAATGTCGCGTAGGATAGCCAGGAGATGGGGCTTGCCGTTGTACTCAAACTGGATACCCCGAACTTCAACCGGGAAGGGCGTTCCATCCTTGCGAAGGTCTACCGTGCGGCGATAAAACTGTCCTCCAGCTTGCACAGTTTGGCGATACTCATAAAATAGATGAAAATGATCCGGATGAATAAAAGCTTGGGGATATAAGCCAATAAATTCTTCGTAGGTATAGCCGTGCATTGCACAGCAGGCGGGGTTGGTTTCTATCACTTGTCCGGTTTCGGGATCGCTGATGATAATCCCATCGGTGGTGGCTTCAAAGATGCTACGATACTGGGCTTCGCGTTCTTTGAGTTGTTTTTCAAATTCTTTGCGATCGCTAATATCGCGGACGATCGCTAAGACTTCATCGGCACCGCTAACGACGATGCGCCCTTCGTAGTCTCGCCATTGTCCTTGAATGAACAGTTGGTATTCGTATAATTGGGTTTGTCCGGTGGCGAGGGCGCGTTGAATGTTCGCCATCCGTTCTTCGGCGGCTTCGCGGGGAAGGACATCAAATAGGTTTTTGCCGATAATTTCTTGAGGGGGCAAGATAATCTGATAGGCTTTATCCGCCTTTGCATCCAGATAGGTGCCATCGGCGCGGATGCGAAACATTAAGTCGGGAGTGGCTTCAATTAAAGCCCGGTTTCTGGCTTCGCTGAGTCGCAAGGCTTCTTCGGATCGCTTGCGTTCGCTAATCTCTAAAACAACCCCATCCCAGAGTACAGAGCGATCGCTTTGGCGTTCGGGGCGAGAAGCGCATTGAATCCACTTTAACCGTCCGGAAGGGGTGACAATGCGTCCTTCCCAATAGAAGGGTTCTAGCGTCTGCATTGAGTGCATGAGCCGACGGTCGTGATCTTCGCGATCGCCCTGATGAATTAACTCTAGCAGCACTTCGTTCCTAGCTTGGATAACTTCCGGTTCGAGTTCAAACAGTTCCCGACACGTCGGACTGATGTAGCACATCCTGCAACTGCCGTTATCGTAGCGCTGTGACTGAAAGATGACACCGGGCAAGTTGACACTAATGCGTTGCAAGCGCGATTCATTTTGTTGTAACGTCAGGGAGAGTTGGGCGTTGGCGATCGCTGCCCCAACCGTTGTGGCAAAACTGCCCAGAAGCGTTTCTTCTTCCGTCGTCCACTGGCGCTGGCTTTGGCAATCTTCAAACCCCAAAACTCCCCAAAGGTTATCCTTAAAGAAGACGGGAAACCAGATAAACGAACAAACGTTGCGCGTTTCCCACCAACTGCGATGCAATAGCGAAAAATCGGGTAAAAAGCCTTTAATCGGTTGCTGGGCAGCTAACGTGGCGTACCATTGGGCATTAACAGGATAAGGTGCGATCGCCGATGCTGCATTTTCCGTGCTGAACCACGTACTTTCAACCTGGGCTTGCCATTGTTCCGGAATTTCCCCAGCATAGAGGCGTAAAAGATAACAACAGTTAACTGCGATCGCTTCCCCAAGCATCGCCAAAGCTGAATGTAGCGCTTCCCGTGTCGCCGGGGAACCCAAAACCAACTGAGTCGCTTGGGCAAAAGCCGTCAACAACCGAGAAATCCTTGCAGGAGGCTCAATGTCCGGTTCTCGATGGGAGGTAAAAGCCTGATGAATTCTATGACCCTCGGAGGGATTGTCTGCTTGGAAGTTCGCCATCGCAGGTTGAGTGAAGGTTTCAGTGGAATGCATAGGAGTAACCACTGTATTCCCCTGATTGCAATCCTGCCAGGTTTGTAAGCAATCGAACTCAGGCATTGTATAACCTCTAGAGAGCAAATCTCAGTTCTTTGACAAAGAGGACCGAAACTGGGAAAAGCGGCTTTGGACTTTGATAGTAGAAGGCAGGGACGGCATTAGCAACAGCGACTTGCCAGTTGACAAAGTGGTCTTGAACCTAAACAGTCTAGTAGTTCCTTATTTTATGCAGATTGACCTCTAAAAGATATTGAGAAAAATATTCAAGTTCTAGTTTCCCATAACAAATTCCTCCAATCGGGGGTAGTCAAATTCCACCTAAACCACCCACTCACCTCAAAGATACCGAAAATCTTTATCTTCCCCCATCCCCCTCTCCCGCATATTTCAGTGCTTCTCTAAGTGC